>NZ_JABWMS020000001.1:0-228334 GCF_013369155.2 Escherichia sp. 94.0001
GTTATATATTTTGATGCATATATCTAGATATTTGTTGAATTTCGTTATGTATGATACATTTTTTGTATGGGTCACGGTGAAAGAATGACCACTTATTGACAAAAGTTTACTTCTGATATTGTAAGGTGGTAGAGTATAATTATTATAACGAGTAGGAACGTAATAATCACGAAGATATAATATATATCTGGTGGTGCTTATTAATATTAATTAGTGATGTTCCATCCGGGAATAGGATGCATTAATAGTCTTGGTTGTTTCTTTTTTAATCGAGTATGGTGTATAATACAACACTTACTATGATCGAAATCATATACTTGATCCACAATTATGCGAGTATATGAATATATTCAACGATGGATATGTGAAATTTTAATGCTAAATGTTTAGTAATGTTAAATTATGAAGGTGAATAGGATGTTTATTGCCTGGTACTGGATTGTATTAATTGTTCTACTAGCTGGTGGCTATTTTCTTCATCTTAAACGTTACTGTAAAGCTTTTCGTCATGACAGAGATGCGCTGTTAGCTGCTCAAAGTAAATTAGATAAACGCTTCGATAAAGACGTATTTGAAAAGCATCAATAATACCTTTAATAACGATACAGATGTTGCCTTTAGCAATGGGCAACATCTGTCATAATCGTCTTTAACCAATTCCCGCCGTTTGTAGTAGCACTAAACTGAATCCCATCACTGACATTCCACATAGCACGCCATAGCTGGGGTTATTATTGGGGTCAATCTCTTTAGCTAGCGGCATTAATTCATCAACCGAGAGCGCCACCATAATTCCTGCAACCGCCGCCATGATTGCCGCCATGACCACCGGAGAAATCATGCTACCGAGGATTAACCACGCCAGCACACCACCAAGAATTTCTGCCAGCCCAGAAATGCCCGCCCACAAAATTGCGGTGCGTTTTGACCCCGTTGCCGCGTAAACCGGCCCCGCAACTGCCAGACCTTCAGGAATATTATGCAATGCAACAGCCAGCGCGATGCCAAAGCCCAGCTCCAGGTTACTGCTCGCCGTGACAAAGGTGGCAATGCCTTCCGGGAAGTTATGCAGACTGATGCCGAGAGTGAGCAGAATGGCTGTGCGCTTGATCGATTTTGGCAACGGCTGCACCGATTTTTGCATTAAATCCTGCGGATGTGCATGTGGCAACATGCGGTCCAGACCAAAATAGCCAAGCAGACCGAAGATAAACATTCCATAACCCAGCACAGGCGACATTCCTTCGGCGGCTAATGCGGCAGGAAGCATTTCCATTAATGAGATGAGCAACATGATCCCCGCCGCAAATCCTAGCGAAAACGCCAGTAAGCGGTTCGAGGGTTTTTGTCCGAGAACGCCGAGAAACGCGCCAATAAACGTGGCTGCCCCCGCCAGTATGGTCAGAATGAGAGGTACTGACATCGACAACTCCTTATAAATCTTTACCTTCAGGCAGATCGTCAAAATAACTGATGATCATCATCATTGTTATCCGGGTTCTTACTCCGCCGAACAAGCGTATTGTGAGGATATCAAAATGACACCTTTAGTTAAGGATATCATCATGTCTTCAACACGTATGCCAGCATTGTTTTTAGGTCACGGTAGTCCGATGAACGTGCTGGAAGATAATTTGTATACCCGCAGCTGGCAGAAGTTGGGGATGACATTGCCACGCCCACAAGCGATTGTGGTGGTTTCGGCTCACTGGTTTACCCGTGGAACTGGAGTGACCGCGATGGAGACGCCGCCCACGATTCATGATTTTGGCGGTTTTCCGCAGGCGCTGTACGACACCCATTATCCTGCTCCGGGTTCGCCTGCGCTGGCACAGCGTCTGGTTGAGCTGTTAGCGCCGGTCCCTGTGACGCTGGATAAAGAAGCCTGGGGCTTTGACCACGGTTCCTGGGGCGTGCTGATTAAGATGTATCCTGACGCCGATATCCCGATGGTGCAGTTGAGTATCGACAGTACCAAACCTGCCGCCTGGCACTTTGAGATGGGGCGTAAACTGGCAGCGCTGCGGGATGAAGGAATAATGTTGGTCGCCAGCGGTAACGTGGTGCACAACCTGCGTACGGTGAAGTGGCACGGTGATAGTTCACCGTATCCTTGGGCGATGTCGTTTAATGAGTATGTGAAAGCGAATCTGACGTGGCAAGGGCCGGTAGAGCAGCATCCTCTGGTGAATTATCTCGACCATGAAGGTGGCGCGTTATCGAACCCAACGCCAGAGCACTATCTGCCGTTGTTGTATGTCTTAGGTGCGTGGGATGGGCAGGAGCCAATTACCATTCCGGTCGATGGTATAGAAATGGGCAGTTTAAGTATGTTGTCGGTGCAGATAGGCTAATAATTACCGGATGGCGAGTGCCATCCGGTATCATGGCTTATTCAACAAAAATATGTGGATAAAACCGAGACATATCCTGGGTGATCAATGCACGGTCTTCACGAATGCCAATTCCGGCAGGTTGATCGTTCACCAGCCAGCTACCAATCAGCATATAGCTGTCGCCGAATTTCGGTAACGGGTGGAATTGCTGAACAATCATCCCTTCTTCGCCATACGGACCTTCCGCTGCTTCAATGGTTTTGCCGTTCTCAATGATCGACACGTTTGCGCCTTCACGGGAGAAGATCGGTTTAACCACATATTTTTCCATTTGCGGATGATCATCTTCCGCAAAATAAGCGGGCAGCAGGTTCGGGTGATTCGGGAACATCTCCCACAGTAGCGGCAGAAGCGCTTTGTTGGAGATAATGCTCTTCCACGCCGGTTCCAGCCAGCGTACGCCTGCATCCTCCAGCTTGGTGGAGAACATCTCACGCAGCATAAATTCCCACGGATACAGCTTGAACAGGTTAGAAATCACCTGATCCTGTAAATCCGTGAACTGACCTTTTTCGCCTAAACCGATATCGTCGATGTAGAGGAATTCAGTAGCGATTTCAGCTTCTGTCGCGCAGTCCTGCAAATACTGAATGGTTCCGCGATCTTCCACCGTGTCGCGACAGCAGGTGAGATGCAGCAACTGGAAGCCATACTGTTCACGCAGCTCGACAAAGCGATCGATCAGCTTCTCTTGCAGACTGTTAAACTGGTCGCTGCCTTCCGGAAGGTTGCCCGCGTTAAGCTGATCTTCCAGCCAGATCCACTGAAAGAATGCGGCTTCATACAGTGACGTTGGCGTATCGGCGTTATTTTCCAGAAGTTTAGGTTCGCCAGTGCCATCCCACGCCAGATCGAGACGCGAATAAAGCGACGGCTGGTGAGTCAGCCATGACTGGCGCACAAAACTCCAGGTATGTTTTGGAATGCGGAATTTAGTCATCAGCTCATCGCTGGCGATCACTTTTTCCACCACTTTCAGGCACATCTGGTGCAGTTCGGCGGTGACTTCTTCCAGCTTTTCAACCTGGGCGAGGGTCAACTTGTAGTAAGCATCTTCACACCAGTACGGTTCGCCGTACATGGTGTGAAAATTGAAACCGTATTCTTGGGCTTTTTCGTGCCAGTCCGGGCGCTCGGTAATACTGACTCTTTCCATCGGTATCAGCCACCCATTGAACGAGAAGAGGTGCCGGTTGCGCTACGCTGCATAGTGCTTTGTTTGGCAACAGATTCACCAAAACCGCCACGGGTAACAGTAGTGGTGGTCGCCGGTTTTGGCGCCATGGCTGTCTTCGGTACGGTCATGGTGCGGCCTGGCTGCGCTGCGCCATAGTTTTTACCCGTCGCGTCGGTATATTTACCGTAAGCTGGGCTGGCTGGGTTTTTCGAGGAGAACAGCGGCTGTTGTGCAAAGCCCGCGCCGCCGCCCATCAGACGCCCCATCATGTAACCGGCCATCAGCGGCATCCAGAAACTCCCACTGGATTGCTGGGCCTGCGCCTGGTTTTCTGGTGCCATACCAGCCTGGGCTGGTGCCTGCTGGCACTGGCCTTCGCCAAATTCAGCAATACAGTCTTCACGAGTGGCGTATTTCGGCGCAGTACGTTCGGCTTCTTTCAGCGCATTGTTGTACGCAGTGGTACATTCGGCGCTTTTGCCTGGGTTTGCAGCTGAACAGTCGTCAGCATTTTGATAGAGAGACACTGTTTCATCACTCTTTTCACAGCCTGCCAGCATAAAAACAGTGGCAACAGCAAGAGCGACAGGTGTCAGATGGCGTGCGCTCCAGTTTTTGCGGAACGATGCGTGGCGTATGGATTTTGTCCGTTTCATTTTTGTCTTCCGGGACCAGTGGTAAATACCCATCAGAATAGAGGATGGCTGGTCGAAATTGAAGCGGGAAGGGGGAAGAATGCGGTAGATAACCCGTATCTTTACGTTGCCTTACGTTCAGACGGGGCCGAAGCCCCGTCGTCAGCATCAGTTACGGAAAGGGTTATGACCGTTACTGGTAGTCGTGCGTGCGGATGCTTGCTGAACGGCTGGGGCCGGGCTATCTGGTGCATAACCATCAGCAATAGCATTTTGTTCTGGCGTTTGCGGCGCAACGTTTTCTGGATTAGTGGAAACCGGTTTGCTCAGCGCATTGTTCAGTGCCAGCAGATCCTGCTCGTTCAACGTACCCAGAGCTGATTTAATATTCAACTGGTTAATCAGGTAGTTATAACGCGCATTCGCCAGCTCTTGCTTGGCGTTGTACAGCGTGGTGGTGGCATCCAGCACATCAACAATGGTACGCGTACCGACCGAGTAGCCCGCTTCCATCGCGTCTAATGAGCTTTGAGCGGAAACTACGGCTTGTTTGTAGGCGTTAATGCTGCTGATAGAAGCATTAATGTTGTTGAAGGAGGAACGCACGGTTTGCACGACGCTACGATGCGCGCTTTCCAGTTGTTCGCTGGCACCAACAAAGTTGTACTGTGCCTGTTTCACCTGCGAGTTAACCATTCCGCCCTGATAAATCGGCAGCGAGAAG
Organism: Escherichia sp. 94.0001; assembly: GCF_013369155.2. Lineage (NCBI taxonomy): Bacteria > Pseudomonadati > Pseudomonadota > Gammaproteobacteria > Enterobacterales > Enterobacteriaceae > Escherichia > Escherichia sp. 94.0001. Next base: position 4,933 of record NZ_JABWMS020000001.1, read on the forward strand.
CTCAGGCCAACTTTGTTCTGTCCCATATTGCTATCGTCATACTGGGTACCAGCGGCACCACGAGTTTTCGAACCGCTATATGAGGTGTCAGAAATCCCGGTAGAAGCCGTTAAATCCAGAGTCGGTAAGTGACCATCCTGCGCCTGGCGAATTTGCTCGCGCGCCAGGTCCTGACTCAAGCGTGCCTGTAACAGCGACAGGTTGCGTTTTTCGGCTTCTTTCAGCAGTGCGTTAACCGGCTGTGGTTTGTCGGTTTTAAAGTTTTCGACATTCAGCGCCGCCAGTTCCGGATAATAGTTACCGGTGATCTGGCGCAGCTGCTCTACCGCGTTATCAAGGTTATTACGTGCGGTCACTTCGTTCGCCAGCACGGTATCGTACTGTGCGCGGGCGTTCTGCACGTCGGTGATCGCTACCAGGCCCACGTTAAAACGTTGGGTGGTTTGATCTAACTGACGGTAGATCGCTTCTTTTTGCGCCTGCGTATAGGAAAGAACATCAATGGCATTCAACACGTTGAAATAAGCAGTCGCGGTGTTGAGGATCAAGGTTTGTTGATCGGTCTGATACGTGACGTCCTGAATACCCGCTGCTTTTTCCTGTAGCGTTAACGCACGCCATTTCGACATATCAAAAATGGATTGAGTTAACTGCAGGGACGCACTGGTCGCGTTAGAGTTGATGCCGTTCGCGTCGCGGTAGCCGTTGCTATAGGTGTAATCTGCACCTAAACCTAGCTGTGGCAGTAATGGACTGCGCGCTTCATTAATTTTTTCAAAGGCAGCATCACGATCGGCGGCAGACTTACGCAATTCCGGGTTACTAAGGCGTGCTTGCTGATAAACTTGCATCAGGTTCTCGGCCTGGCTCAACGTACTGAACCCAGAAAGGCTCAGGCCGATAAGAATGGGGAGCAATTTCTTCATTTGCATTCCTTGTGGTGAAGCAGTATTTAGCGCGATCAAACTGTAAAATTATTGCGGATTCTAGCAGAAGCCGCTACCGCAAAAGGTTGGCGTTACGTGCCATAGGGCGTTAATGTGCCTCAATTTAACACATGACTGCTCAAACGGCAGTCAAACGTCGCTGAAATTCACATTTAATTCACTATTAGTGCCAGGACATTAACAATGCTTAAGCCAGACAACCTGCCCGTTACTTTTGGCAAAAACGATGTTGAAATTATTGCACGAGAAACACTTTATCGCGGCTTTTTTTCATTAGATCTTTATAGATTTCGTCATCGTCTATTCAACGGGCAAATGAGTCGTGAGGTACGGCGGGAAATTTTTGAGCGCGGTCACGCCGCAGTCTTGCTACCCTTTGACCCAGTGCGCGATGAAGTTGTGCTGATTGAGCAGATTCGGATTGCCGCGTATGACACCAGCGAAACCCCCTGGCTACTGGAGATGGTGGCCGGGATGATTGAAGAGGGTGAAAGTGTGGAAGATGTCGCCCGTCGCGAAGCGATTGAAGAGGCGGGACTGATAGTCAAACGGACCAAACCGGTGTTAAGTTTCCTGGCAAGCCCTGGGGGCACCAGTGAGCGTTCGTCAATTATGGTGGGCGAAGTGGACGCCACGGCCGCAAGCGGTATTCACGGTCTGGCTGATGAAAACGAAGATATTCGCGTTCATGTGGTAAGCCGGGAACAGGCATACCAATGGGTAGAAGAGGGGAAAATCGACAACGCAGCGTCGGTCATCGCTTTGCAATGGCTGCAGATGCATCATCAAGCGTTAAAAAATGAGTGGGCATAAATGAAGCGTTACACACCTGACTTTCCTGAAATGATGCGCCTGTGCGAGATGAACTTTTCACAATTGCGGCGTTTGTTACCGCGCAATGACGCACCCGGCGAAACTGTAAGCTATCAGGTGGCAAACGCACAATATCGGCTAACGATTGTGGAATCGACCCGATACACTACCCTGGTGACAATCGAACAGACTGCGCCCGCGATCAGTTACTGGAGCCTTCCGTCAATGACGGTGCGTCTGTATCATGACGCGATGGTGGCTGAAGTGTGTTCAAGTCAGCAGATTTTTCGCTTCAAAGCGCGGTATGATTATCCTAATAAAAAGTTGCATCAACGCGACGAAAAGCATCAAATTAACCAGTTTTTAGCGGACTGGTTGCGATACTGTTTAGCACATGGAGCGATGGCGATTCCGGTTTATTAGCGTCGTGAAACCTAAGGACACCATTTGGAAAGCCTGTTAACCCTTCCTCTGGCTGGTGAGGCCAGAGTCAGGATTTTACAAATTACCGACACTCACCTGTTTGCGCAAAAGCACGAAGCCCTGTTGGGGGTAAATACCTGGGAAAGCTACCAGGCGGTGCTGGAGGCGATTCGTCCACACCAGCACGAATTCGACCTGATTGTCGCGACCGGTGATTTAGCGCAGGATCAATCCTCTGCGGCCTATCAGCATTTCGCTGAAGGCATCGCAAGTTTTCGTGCGCCCTGCGTCTGGCTGCCGGGCAACCACGATTTTCAGCCTGCGATGTACAGCGCGCTACAGGATGCGGGGATCTCCCCGGCGAAGCGGGTGTTTATTGGTGAGCAATGGCAAATCCTGTTGCTGGATAGCCAGGTGTTTGGCGTGCCGCACGGTGAGCTGAGCGAGTTTCAGCTTGAGTGGCTGGAACTTAAACTGGCTGATGCGCCAGAACGCCATACGTTGCTGCTGCTGCACCATCATCCGTTGCCTGCGGGCTGTAGCTGGCTTGACCAACACAGTCTGCGTAACGCGGGCGAACTGGATAACGTGCTGGCGAAGTTTCCGAACGTTAAATACTTGCTGTGTGGACATATCCATCAGGAGCTGGATCTCGACTGGAATGGTCGCCGCCTGCTGGCAACGCCATCGACCTGTGTACAGTTTAAGCCGCATTGTTCCAACTTTACGCTGGACACCATCGCGCCTGGCTGGCGTACGCTCGAGTTACATGCTGATGGTACGCTGACCACCGAGGTGCACCGCCTGGCGGACACACGTTTCCAACCTGATACCGCTTCAGAAGGCTACTGATGTCTACGCTTCTTTATTTACACGGTTTCAACAGTTCGCCGCGCTCTGCAAAAGCGAGTTTGTTGAAAAACTGGCTGGCGGAACATCACCCTGACGTTGAGATGATCATTCCGCAGTTACCGCCGTACCCTTCCGATGCGGCAGAACTGCTGGAATCCATTGTCCTGGAACATGGCGGCGATTCGCTGGGGATCGTCGGTTCATCACTGGGGGGATATTACGCCACCTGGTTGTCGCAATGTTTTATGCTGCCCGCCGTGGTGGTAAACCCAGCGGTGCGCCCGTTTGAACTGTTGACGGACTATCTCGGTCAGAACGAGAACCCCTACACCGGGCAGCAATATGTGCTAGAGTCACGCCATATTTACGATCTCAAAGTCATGCAGATTGACCCGCTGGAAGCGCCGGATTTGATCTGGCTGCTGCAACAGGCGGGAGATGAAGTGCTGGATTACCGCCAGGCGGTGGCGTACTACGCTTCCTGCCGCCAGACTGTTATAGAAGGCGGCAACCACGCATTCACAGGCTTCGAAGATTATTTCAACCCGATCGTCGATTTTCTTGGTCTGCACCATCTCTGACGATCAACTCGAATTGCTAACTTAAACCATGACGCAAACTTATAACGCTGATGCCATTGAGGTACTCACCGGGCTTGAGCCGGTTCGCCGCCGCCCGGGGATGTATACCGATACCACGCGCCCTAACCATTTGGGGCAAGAAGTCATTGATAACAGTGTCGATGAAGCACTGGCGGGTCACGCAAAACGCGTGGACGTTATTTTACATGCTGACCAGTCGTTAGAAGTGATTGATGATGGTCGCGGGATGCCGGTGGATATTCACCCTGAAGAAGGCGTTCCGGCGGTCGAACTGATTCTTTGCCGTTTGCACGCGGGTGGTAAATTCTCTAACAAAAACTACCAGTTCTCTGGCGGCCTGCATGGCGTGGGGATTTCGGTGGTTAACGCCCTGTCGAAGCGCGTAGAAGTTAACGTACGCCGCGATGGTCAGATCTATAACATCGCCTTTGAAAATGGCGAAAAGGTGCAGGATTTACAGGTTGTCGGTACTTGCGGTAAACGCAACACAGGCACCAGCGTGCACTTCTGGCCGGATGAAACTTTCTTTGACAGCCCGCGCTTCTCTGTTTCCCGTCTTACACATGTGCTGAAAGCCAAAGCGGTACTGTGCCCAGGCGTTGAGATCACTTTTAAAGATGAGATCAACAATACCGAACAACGCTGGTGCTATCAGGACGGTCTGAACGATTACCTGGCGGAAGCGGTAAACGGTTTACCGACGCTGCCGGAAAAACCGTTTATCGGTAATTTCGCTGGCGATACTGAAGCGGTGGACTGGGCGCTACTGTGGCTGCCGGAAGGTGGAGAACTGCTGACCGAAAGCTACGTCAACCTGATCCCTACGATGCAGGGCGGTACGCACGTTAACGGTTTGCGTCAGGGCCTGCTGGACGCAATGCGCGAGTTCTGTGAATACCGCAACATTCTGCCGCGCGGCGTGAAGCTATCAGCGGAAGATATCTGGGATCGCTGCGCCTATGTGCTGTCAGTAAAAATGCAGGATCCACAGTTTGCCGGGCAGACCAAAGAGCGCCTCTCCTCGCGTCAATGTGCGGCATTCGTTTCTGGTGTAGTGAAAGATGCTTTCATCCTGTGGCTGAACCAGAACGTTCAGGCGGCTGAACTGCTGGCGGAGATGGCGATTTCCAGCGCCCAGCGCCGTATGCGTGCGGCCAAGAAAGTGGTGCGTAAAAAGTTGACCAGCGGCCCGGCGCTGCCTGGCAAACTGGCTGACTGTACCGCGCAGGACCTTAACCGTACTGAACTGTTCCTCGTGGAAGGTGACTCCGCAGGCGGATCTGCCAAGCAGGCGCGCGATCGTGAATATCAGGCGATCATGCCGCTGAAAGGTAAGATCCTTAACACCTGGGAAGTTTCTTCCGACGAAGTACTGGCCTCGCAGGAAGTGCATGATATTTCGGTGGCGATCGGTATTGATCCTGACAGCGACGATCTTAGCCAACTGCGTTATGGCAAGATCTGTATCCTGGCGGATGCTGACTCCGATGGTCTGCACATTGCCACGTTGCTCTGCGCCTTGTTTGTAAAACACTTCCGTACGCTGGTGAAACACGGTCACGTATATGTAGCGCTACCACCGCTCTACCGCATTGACCTTGGCAAAGAGGTCTATTACGCCTTGACGGAAGAAGAGAAAGAGGGCGTGCTCGAGCAATTAAAACGCAAGAAAGGCAAGCCGAACGTCCAGCGTTTTAAAGGTCTGGGGGAAATGAACCCGATGCAATTGCGCGAAACCACGCTTGATCCGAACACTCGCCGTCTGGTGCAGTTGACTATCGATGATGAAGACGATCAGCGTACTGACGCGATGATGGATATGCTGCTGGCGAAGAAACGCTCGGAAGATCGCCGTAATTGGTTGCAAGAGAAAGGCGACATGGCGGAGATTGAGGTTTAAAGGAAAGAACATTGCCCGGTCAGGATGGCCGGGCAAACAAGGCAGGATTAAATCCCTGGCTGCAGGATACGAATATTCATCTCCAGCACGTCGCCTTTTACGGCTTCGCTGTACGCCTTCATGTGCGGGGTTTGCAGGTGCGCTTCAAGGTGCGCGATGCTTTCCCACTGCTCAATCATCACGATAGAATCCGGTGCCATAGACTGGAAACTCACGCCAGCAGCGCAATCCACCATTGGCGCATAGCCGTGGCAACCTTCTTCTTTCAGTACGGTTGGAACGATTTTAGCAAACTGATCCAACACTGCCTGACGGTGATGTTGACCAGGACGAGTACGGATTTCTGCGATTACTGTAATCATGGTTAACTCCTTCTAAAGCCAGAGCTCTAGTTAACCAAAAATTTCCACAAGATGCTTGCGATATTCTTCAGTATAGCGGGGAACATCAGGCATTTTTATCACGTCATTAGCGATAAATGTCGGCAGCGGTTCCATACCAAGGAATTGGTTTGCTTTATGGAACGGCAGATACACACCGTCGACGCCAACGCCGTGGAAGAATTGATCTTTTTCGGTGAAGGCTTCCATTGGTGCGTTCCAGGTCAGAGAAAGCATATATTTTTTGCCCTGTACCAGGCCGCCGGAACCGTATTTTTTTGACGGATCTTTGCGGGTACGGCCATCGCTGGCATACAGCGTCCCATGACCTTCGGTGAATACATCATCAATATATTTTTTCACTGTCCACGGCGCGCCCATCCACCAGCCTGGCATCTGCCAGATCACCACATCAGCCCAGAGAAAGTTTTGTACTTCCGCTTTGACATCGTAGTCGCTGTCGGCGCGAACGATGCGGACATCATGCCCGAGGTCGCGCAGCGTGCCATCCGCGACTTCGGTCAGGGTGTCGTTCAGTTGACCATTGGAGTGGGCGAATTTTTTCGCGCCGTTGATAATCAGGATGTTGCTCATTTTTTAACCTCAAGGTGAGACGTTTGCCGACTATAGTACGTCACAGAGCGGTACGGTGAAATTAGCAAAATGTGCAAAGTCTTTTGCGAATTTAGCAAAAGTCTGATCTTGCTCCGATTCACCGATGCAGGATAAATATTTTCTGAAAATGACAATACTGATAGCCATTCCTCATAATTCCTACTCGCACCGGATTAATTTACAGGTTTGGTTCGGTTTTTTGGGGATTAAAAATATGGCGTTGGATAAGTAAAAATGAAAATATCAACGCGTCACGTTGATAATTATAAATGGATTTTTATGAGCGTGCTAACATATGTTAAAGCATAAAATTCAAACAATATTTGAAGCTCTGTTATATATAATGCTTACTTATTGGTTAATAGATGCTTTTTTTGCATTCAATAAGTATGACTGGATGCTTGAGTCGGGAGACAATATTTGCAGTATACCTTCCGTTTCAGGCGAAGATCGTATATTGCAAACAATGATTGCAGCATTTTTTCTTCTGACGCCACTTATTATTATTATCTTAAGAAAACTCTTTGTGCGAGAAATGTTTGAGTTTTGGTTATATGTAATCTCGCTCGTTATTTGTTTGGTTTGTGGTTGGTGGCTTTTTTGGGGACGGTTTATATTTTGCTATTAATAAAATCTATGAGAGTCGTTTTAACGGCTCTCATAGACAGAGAAGTTACCAGCTTACTTTCGCCTCAAATCCACCTTGTTCCGCATTCCCAAACTCAACATTCATGCCATGCAGCTTGGCGATTCGCTGGACAATTGAAAGCCCAAGTCCACTGCCGGTAGCGGTTTGTCCGGGTGGGCGATAGAAGCGTTCGCCAATTCTCGCCAGTGCCTCTGGTGTCACACCGGGGCCGTTATCCCTCACGATGAAATTATCGGCATTCAGCGTGACGTCCACCACGCTACCTTGTGGACTGTAGCGCACGGCGTTATCCAGCAAATTTCGCACCAACAAACTTAGCAATAGCGGTTGTCCGGTGCGTTTGATGCCGTGGGCATTGAGTGTCAGTCGCACGTCAATTTTCGCCTGCTGCGCCGTGTGGTAAATATCCATCACCGACGATTGCAGGAGATCTTCAAGCGGGATCTCCGCGACGTCCTGAAGGTTATCCAGTGAGTCCAGCCGCGATAGCGTGAGCAGTTGATCAACCAGACGAGTAGCACGATCGATTCCGGAATGTAATTGAAGCAGCGCTTTTTTCCGCGCCTGCGGATCATCGTCAGAGAGCTGCGCAACTTCGGTTTGCACTTTCAGCGCCGTTAACGGGCTACGAAGTTCGTGAGCTGCGTCGGAGGTAAAGCGTCGTTCACGAACCATCATCGCATGTGTGCGGGCGAACAGTTGATTCAACGACTCAACCAGTGGACGCACTTCGCTGGGTACGCCCGTCGCGTTTAGTGGTTTTTCCGAGTCAGGGTCACGCATACGTAGTGCCAGCGCCAGTTTGTTCAGCGGCGCGAGTTCACGACCCAGTAGTACCATCATGATGATTAACATAATCGGCAGTGCGACAAGCCACGGGATCAATTGCCCGGCAACAATCGCCAGCGCCATGTCTTCACGGTATTCCCATTCCTGACCAACAACGATGCGATATTTGCCATCTGGTGAGGTCATCCAGACAAAACGCCAGGGATCTTTATCGCCCACCAGTTGCCCGTCAGCAAAACCTTCCCGTTGATAGCTATAGGGAATATCTTCTCCGTTATCCCCATCGTTAAGCACCATTCTGCCGTCGTGGGTAAAGATGGCAAAGGTCAGCGCATCGTCATCAACATGACCGTGTTTTAATTTATTTGGCGTCTGTGCCATGCGATCCGCCGCGTTGATTTCGTTGAGATCGAGCGTACTTAACCGTTTGGCAAACAGCATCAGTTGGGTGTCGAACAACTCATCGACGTTATCCGTTGTTTGTTTCCAGGCGACAAAGCTGGAAAGCAGCCAGGTTACCGAGGCCAGAATTAAAAAGATTAGCGTCAGCCTGACTCGCAGACTAAGACGTTGGGTAAATTTCATTTCTCACCTAATGTGTAGCCAATACCATGCACGGTACGAATAAAATCACTACCGAGTTTGCGTCGCAGATGATGCACATGCACTTCAACGGCATTACTGGTGACCTCTTCGTCCCAGGTATACAGTTTCTCTTCAATCAGTTTGCGCGGCAGTACTCGACCAGCGTTACGCATCAGTAATTCCAGCAGGGCAAATTCTTTTGGTTTCAGCGTTAAGGGTTCGCCAGCCAGCGTGGCGATACGTTTGCCGGGGTCGAGCATGACGTTACCGTGGCGCAGCTCGTTGCTGGCCTGGCCGTTGGTTCGGCGCATCAGAGCTTCCAGCCTGGCGGCGACTTCTATCAACGCAAAAGGTTTACACAGATAATCGTCAGCTCCCAGACGCAGCCCTTCTACACGTTCCGCCAGCGCATCGCGCGCGGTCAGGATCAGTACCGGCTCACGCTGACCTTTTTCTCGCCATTCGCGCAAAATATCGCGACCATCCATGCCCGGTAAGGTTAAATCCAGGATTACCGCATCATAAGGTGCGCTATAAAGCGCCTCTTTTCCCTGACGACCTTGGGTAAACCAGTCGACGCTAAAACCCATTTTACTAAGGCCCGTTTTGATGCCGTCGCCAATCAGCATGTCATCTTCTATCAGTAAAATTCGCATTTTTTCATCCCTGCGATAACCATATTTGCTGCCAGTAAACCGTGTTGTAACGCGCTCTGTACAGCACTAAATTTTATTTTTTTCCCTTAAGAAGTTGTTAAGGACTATCTTGTTAAATGCTCGAAAACAGACATTAAAGGGAGTAATAAACATGAAAAAATTCGCAGCAGTAATCGCAGTAATGGCCCTGTGCAGTGCACCGGTGATGGCAGCAGAGCAGGGCGGTTTTTCTGGTCCATCGGCAACACAAAGTCAGGCCGGAGGATTCCAGGGGCCGAATGGCAGCGTAACGACCGTAGAAAGCGCAAAATCCCTGCGTGATGACACCTGGGTCACCCTGCGCGGCAATATCGTTGAACGTATCTCTGACGATCTCTACGTGTTCAAAGATGCCAGCGGTACTATCAATGTTGATATCGACCACAAACGCTGGAACGGCGTGACGGTGACCCCGAAAGATACCGTTGAGATTCAGGGTGAAGTCGATAAAGACTGGAACTCTGTTGAAATTGACGTCAAACAGATCCGCAAAGTAAATCCGTAATTGTTAGCGCTCCCGGGACACGTTCCCGGGAATAATTTCGCAGGGAGGCAAAATGAAAAACCTGACACTGGATGTAAATATTATCGATTTCCCATCAATCCCTGTGGCGATGTTGCCACATCGCTGTAGCCCTGAATTGCTCAACTACAGCGTGGCGAAATTTATCATGTGGCGTAAAGAAACGGGGCTTTCTCCTGTTAACCAAAGCCAGACTTTTGGTGTCGCCTGGGATGACCCTGCCACCACCGTACCGGAAGCGTTTCGCTTTGATATCTGCGGCAGCGTTAACGAACCGATTCCCGATAATCGTTATGGCGTGAGTAATGGTGAACTTACCGGTGGACGTTATGCCGTGGCCCGCCACGTTGGCGAGCTGGACGATATTTCACATACGGTATGGGGCATCATTCGCCACTGGCTGCCTGCAAGCGGCGAGAAAATGCGTAAAGCACCGATTCTGTTTCACTACACCAATCTTGCCGAAGGGGTAACAGAGCAGCGACTGGAAACGGATGTTTATGTGCCGTTGGCGTGATGAAGAATCTTTACCGGAGTGTGAGCCAAATCACTCGCGATAAGTTTGAGCGAACAATGCCACAGGCGTATTGTTATTGGGCTTATAATTTCTCCGGTAAGGAATACCATGTATACGCGAAATTTATTATGGCTGGTCAGCCTGGTAAGTGCGGCTCCTCTCTACGATGCTGACGTTCCCGCCAACACACCGCTCGCCCCGCAACAAGTCTTTCGTTACAACAATCATAGCGACCCAGGTACGCTCGACCCGCAAAAGGTGGAGGAGAATACTGCCGCGCAGATTGTGCTGGATCTGTTTGAAGGTCTGGTATGGATGGACGGTGAAGGCCAGGTGCAGCCCGCTCAGGCTGAACGCTGGGAGATACTGGACGGCGGCAAGCGCTATATTTTCCATCTGCGTAGAGGTTTGCAGTGGTCAGACGGTCAGCCTCTGACGGCAGAGGATTTTGTCCTCGGCTGGCAGCGCGCGGTTGACCCGAAAACGGCAAGCCCTTTTGCTGGCTATCTGGCACAGGCGCACATTAACAATGCCGCGGCTATTGTTGCGGGTAAAGCAGATGTTACATCGCTGGGTGTCAAAGCGATGGATGATCGTACTATTGAAGTTACGCTTGAGCAGCCGGTTCCTTGGTTCACGACGATGCTCGCCTGGCCGACGCTGTTCCCGGTTCCCCATCATGTAATCGCGAAATATGGCGATAGCTGGAGTAAGCCTGCGCATATGGTTTACAACGGTGCCTTTGTGCTTGATAAATGGGTAGTTAACGAAAAGATTACTGCACGCAAAAATCCAAAGTACCGCGATGCGCAACATACGGTATTGCAACAGGTTGAGTATCTGGCGCTGGATAATTCGGTCACCGGCTATAACCGCTATCGCGCGGGAGAGGTCGATCTCACCTGGGTTCCGGCGCAGCAAATTCCTGCCATTGAAAAATCACTGCCTGGCGAGCTACGAATTATCCCGCGTCTGAACAGCGAATATTACAACTTTAACCTTGAGAAACCGCCATTTAACGATGTGCGGGTGCGTCGGGCGCTATATCTTACGGTTGATCGACAGCTTATTGCGCAAAAGGTACTGGGGTTGAGAACGCCCGCAACCACGCTGACGCCGCCAGAGGTAAAAGGCTTTAGCGCGACGACGTTCGATGAACTGCAAAAGCCAATGAGTGAGCGTGTCGCGATGGCAAAAGCCTTGCTGAAACAGGCGGGATACGACGCCTCTCATCCGCTACGCTTTGAGCTGTTCTACAACAAGTACGATCTGCATGAAAAAACCGCGATAGCGTTGTCTTCCGAATGGAAAAAATGGCTGGGTGCACAGGTGACGCTGCGCACAATGGAGTGGAAAACCTATCTTGATGCCCGACGAACCGGGGATTTCATGCTGTCTCGGCAGTCGTGGGATGCGACGTACAATGATGCTTCCAGCTTTCTGAACACGCTCAAAAGCGATAGTGAAGAAAACGTCGGTCACTGGAAAAATGCGCAGTATGACGCCTTACTAAACCAGGCCACGCAGATCACTGATGCGACAAAGCGTAATGCGTTGTATCAGCAGGCAGAAGTGATCATCAACCAGCAGGTACCGCTCATTCCCATCTACTATCAGCCGTTAATCAAACTGCTTAAACCCTACGTTGGCGGTTTTCCGCTGCATAATCCGCAGGATTATGTCTACAGCAAAGAGTTGTATATCAAGGCACATTGATGCCTTTATCGCCGTCGGAGCACGTCCGGCGGCGCTATTCACGCTGATCTCCTGTGACTCGACGCGGCAGATAATGTAGTATCTCCGGCAATATTGCCCCTTTGAAGGCTGGCGAATAAGTTGAGGAATCAGAATTAATGAGCGATATGGCAGAGCGCCTTGCGCTACATGAATTTACGGAAAACGCCTACTTAAATTACTCCATGTACGTAATCATGGACCGTGCGTTGCCGTTTATTGGTGATGGTCTGAAACCTGTTCAGCGCCGCATTGTGTATGCGATGTCTGAGCTGGGCCTGAATGCCAGCGCCAAATTTAAAAAATCGGCCCGTACCGTCGGTGACGTACTGGGTAAATACCATCCGCACGGCGATAGCGCTTGTTATGAAGCGATGGTCCTGATGGCGCAGCCGTTCTCTTACCGTTATCCGCTGGTTGATGGTCAGGGGAACTGGGGCGCGCCGGACGATCCGAAATCGTTCGCAGCAATGCGTTACACCGAATCCCGGTTGTCGAAATATTCCGAGCTGCTATTGAGCGAGCTGGGGCAGGGGACGGCTGACTGGGTGCCAAACTTCGACGGCACTTTGCAGGAGCCGAAAATGCTACCTGCCCGTTTGCCGAACATTTTGCTTAACGGCACCACCGGTATTGCCGTCGGTATGGCGACCGATATTCCACCGCATAACCTGCGTGAAGTGGCTCAGGCAGCAATCGCGTTAATCGACCAGCCGAAAACCACGCTCGACCAGCTGCTGGATATCGTGCAGGGGCCGGATTATCCGACCGAAGCGGAAATCATCACCTCGCGTGCCGAGATCCGTAAAATCTACGAAAATGGTCGTGGTTCTGTGCGTATGCGCGCGGTGTGGAAGAAAGAAGATGGGGCGGTGGTTATCAGCGCATTGCCGCATCAGGTTTCTGGTGCGCGCGTACTGGAGCAAATTGCTGCGCAAATGCGCAACAAAAAGCTGCCGATGGTTGACGATCTGCGCGATGAATCTGACCACGAGAATCCGACCCGTCTGGTGATTGTGCCGCGTTCCAACCGCGTGGATATGGATCAGGTGATGAACCACCTCTTCGCAACCACCGATCTGGAAAAGAGCTATCGTATTAACCTCAATATGATCGGTCTGGATGGTCGTCCGGCGGTGAAAAACCTGCTGGAAATTCTCTCCGAATGGCTGGTGTTCCGCCGCGATACCGTGCGCCGCCGACTGAACTATCGTCTGGAGAAAGTCCTCAAGCGCCTGCATATTCTGGAAGGTTTGCTGGTGGCGTTTCTCAATATCGACGAAGTGATTGAGATCATTCGCAATGAAGATGAACCGAAACCGGCGCTGATGTCGCGCTTTGGCCTCACGGAAACTCAGGCGGAAGCGATCCTCGAACTGAAACTGCGTCATCTCGCCAAACTGGAAGAGATGAAGATTCGCGGTGAGCAGAGTGAGCTGGAAAAAGAGCGCGACCAGTTGCAGGGCATTTTGGCTTCCGAGCGTAAAATGAATAACCTGCTGAAGAAAGAACTGCAGGCAGACGCGCAAGCCTACGGTGACGATCGTCGTTCGCCGTTGCAGGAACGCGAAGAAGCGAAAGCGATGAGCGAGCACGACATGTTGCCGTCTGAACCTGTCACCATTGTGCTGTCGCAGATGGGCTGGGTACGCAGCGCTAAAGGCCATGACATCGACGCGCCGGGCCTGAATTATAAAGCGGGTGATAGTTTCAAAGCAGCGGTGAAAGGCAAGAGTAACCAACCGGTAGTGTTTGTTGATTCCACCGGTCGTAGCTATGCCATCGACCCGATTACGCTGCCGTCGGCGCGTGGTCAGGGCGAACCGCTCACCGGCAAATTAACGTTGCCGCCTGGGGCGACCGTTGACCATATGCTGATGGAAAGCGACGATCAGAAACTGCTGATGGCTTCCGATGCGGGTTACGGTTTCGTCTGTACCTTTAACGATCTGGTGGCGCGTAACCGTGCAGGTAAGGCTTTGATCACCTTACCGGAAAATGCCCATGTTATGCCGCCGGTGGTGATTGAAGATGCTTCCGATATGCTGCTGGCAATCACTCAGGCAGGCCGTATGTTGATGTTCCCGGTAAGCGATCTGCCGCAGCTGTCGAAGGGCAAAGGCAACAAGATTATCAACATTCCGTCGGCAGAAGCCGCGCGTGGCGAGGATGGTCTGGCGCAACTGTACGTTCTGCCGCCGCAAAGCACGCTGACCATTCATGTTGGGAAACGCAAAATTAAACTGCGTCCGGAAGAGCTACAGAAAGTCACTGGCGAACGTGGACGCCGCGGTACGTTGATGCGCGGTTTGCAGCGTATCGATCGTGTCGAGATCGACTCTCCTCGCCGCGCCAGCAGCGGCGATAGCGAAGAGTAGTATGCCGGGGAGGGTATTGCTTCCTCCCGCTTGCAAGGAACGCCGGATGAAACGTTAAGTCGTCATCCGGCAGCATATTCAACCCCCGGAAACGATAAAAATTCCCTTGAAACCGTTGTTTATTCATGCGTTGCGATTAACAATACGCTTTTCCAGAGAGCGGCTTTTAACAATGCCCTAACCTGATTTCAGGTGACGTACAATGCCAGTCTCTCAGACCTTCAGAGGGTGTTATGCTATATATCTTTCGTCTTATTATTACCGTGATTTACAGCATCTTAGTCTGTGTATTCGGCTCCATTTACTGCCTTTTCAGCCCGCGTAACCCGAAACATGTAGCCACCTTTGGGCATATGTTTGGTCGTCTTGCGCCGCTGTTTGGCCTGAAAGTTGAGTGTCGCAAACCTGCAGATGCTGAAAGCTACGGCAATGCTATTTATATTGCTAACCACCAGAACAACTATGACATGGTGACAGCATCGAACATCGTGCAACCGCCGACGGTGACGGTAGGTAAAAAGAGTTTGCTGTGGATCCCCTTCTTTGGTCAGTTGTACTGGCTAACCGGCAACTTATTGATCGACAGAAATAACCGCACTAAAGCTCACGGCACCATTGCAGAAGTAGTGAATCACTTCAAAAAACGCCGTATTTCCATCTGGATGTTCCCGGAAGGTACCCGCAGCCGTGGTCGCGGCCTGCTGCCGTTCAAGACCGGGGCATTTCACGCGGCAATTGCGGCAGGCGTCCCGATTATTCCCGTGTGCGTCTCTACAACTTCGAATAAGATTAATCTTAATCGACTGCACAACGGCTTGGTTATTGTCGAAATGCTGCCGCCAATTGACGTGAGTCAGTATGGTAAAGACCAGGTTCGCGAGTTGGCTGCCCATTGTCGTTCGATAATGGAACAAAAAATCGCTGAGCTCGATAAAGAAGTCGCAGAACGCGAAGCCGCCGGAAGAGTTTAAGTCGGCAATCTGTATTTTTGCGGGAACACTTTCCTGCACGGTATTACTTTAGCCAGTTTTACATGGAGCAAATATGTCACTCAGTCGGCGTCAGTTCATTCAGGCATCGGGGATTGCACTTTGTGCAGGCGTTGTTCCCCTGAAGGCCAGCGCAGCCGGGCAACAGCAACCGCTACCCGTTCCGCCGCTGCTTGAATCTCGCCGTGGGCAACCGCTGTTTATGACTGTACAACGTGCGCACTGGTCATTTACGCCAGGAACGCGCGCATCGGTCTGGGGAATCAATGGTCGTTACCTGGGGCCGACTATCCGCGTCTGGAAGGGCGATGATGTTAAGCTGATCTACAGTAACCGCCTGACAGAAAATGTCTCAATGACGGTGTCTGGTTTACAGGTGCCTGGCCCGCTGATGGGCGGTCCGGCACGGATGATGTCGCCAAACGCTGACTGGGCACCCGTATTACCCATTCGCCAGAACGCAGCGACATTGTGGTATCACGCTAATACCCCCAATCGCACGGCTCAGCAGGTCTATAATGGCCTTGCCGGAATGTGGCTGGTGGAAGATGAAGTCAGCAAGTCGCTGCCTATCCCCAACCATTATGGTGTGGATGATTTTCCGGTCATTATCCAGGATAAACGGCTGGATAACTTTGGTACGCCAGAATACAACGAACCGGGAAGCGGCGGCTTTGTTGGAGATACGCTGCTGGTCAACGGTGTACAAAGCCCGTACGTTGAAGTCTCGCGTGGCTGGGTGCGCTTGCGTCTGTTGAACGCGTCGAACTCTCGTCGCTATCAACTACAGATGAGCGATGGTCGCCCGTTACATGTGATTTCTGGCGATCAGGGATTCTTGCCTGCTCCTGTATCGGTGAAGCAACTTTCGCTGGCACCGGGCGAGCGCCGCGAGATTCTGGTGGATATGAGCAACGGTGATGAAGTGTCGATCACCTGTGGCGAAGCGGCGAGCATTGTTGATCGTATTCGTGGCTTCTTTGAGCCATCCAGCATTCTGGTTTCTACGCTGGTGCTCACGTTGCGCCCAACCGGGCTACTGCCGCTGGTTACTGACAGCCTGCCGATGCGCCTGCTGCCAACTGAAATTATGGCCGGTTCGCCGATTCGCAGTCGCGATATCAGTCTGGGTGATGACCCGGGTATCAATGGGCAGCTGTGGGACGTCAACCGTATTGATGTCACCGCGCAGCAAGGAACGTGGGAACGCTGGACGGTACGCGCGGACGAGCCGCAAGCGTTCCATATTGAAGGCGTGATGTTCCAGATCCGTAACGTGAATGGCGCGATGCCGTTCCCGGAAGACAGAGGCTGGAAAGATACCGTTTGGGTTGACGGACAAGTGGAGCTGCTTGTTTATTTCGGTCAGCCTTCCTGGGCGCACTTCCCGTTCTACTTCAACAGTCAGACGCTGGAAATGGCGGACCGTGGCTCGATTGGGCAATTGTTGGTCAATCCGGTACCGTAATCGCCATACTCGCCCGAGAGGGCGAGTATGGAATACTTTTCGATTTCTCTTTCGTTCCGGCTTATAATCCCCGGCCTTTGATTATTTTTTTATCATTTCTGGAAGCAAAATGAGCTCTATCTCCCTGATCCAACCGGATCGCGACCTGTTCTCCTGGCCGCAGTACTGGGCCGCCTGTTTTGGACCGGCACCGTTTTTGCCGATGTCTCGTGAAGAGATGGATCAACTTGGCTGGGATAGCTGCGACATCATTTTGGTTACTGGCGACGCGTATGTCGATCACCCCAGCTTCGGGATGGCGATTTGCGGTCGTATGCTTGAAGCGCAGGGCTTTCGCGTTGGGATCATCGCCCAACCGGACTGGAGCAGCAAAGACGATTTCATGCGTCTGGGTAAACCGAATCTGTTTTTCGGTGTTACCGCGGGCAACATGGACTCAATGATCAACCGTTACACCGCCGATCGCCGTTTGCGTCATGACGACGCTTACACTCCGGATAACGTCGCGGGCAAGCGCCCGGATCGCGCCACGCTGGTTTATACCCAGCGCTGTAAAGAGGCGTGGAAAGATGTGCCGGTGATCCTTGGCGGTATCGAAGCCAGCCTGCGTCGTACCGCGCATTATGATTACTGGTCTGACACCGTGCGCCGTTCCGTGCTGGTGGATTCGAAAGCCGACATGCTGATGTTTGGTAACGGCGAACGTCCGCTGGTGGAAGTGGCGCATCGTCTGGCGATGGGCGAGCCGATTAACGAAATCCGCGATGTGCGTAATACCGCGATTATCGTGAAAGAGGCACTGCCTGGCTGGAGCGGCGTGGATTCCACCCGTCTTGATACCCCTGGGAAAATCGACCCGATCCCGCATCCGTATGGCGAAGATTTGCCGTGCGCGGATAACAAACCGGTGGCCCCGAAAAAGCAGGAAGCGAAAGCCGTAACCGTGCAGCCGCCGCGCCCGAAACCGTGGGAAAAAACTTACGTATTGCTGCCTTCTTTCGAGAAAGTGAAGGGCGATAAAGTGCTGTACGCCCATGCTTCGCGCATTCTGCACCACGAAACCAACCCTGGCTGCGCCCGAGCATTGATGCAAAAACATGGCGACCGCTATGTGTGGATCAACCCGCCTGCCATCCCGCTTTCCACCGAAGAGATGGACAGCGTCTTTGCGCTGCCGTACAAGCGCGTGCCGCATCCGGCTTACGGTGATGCCCGTATTCCGGCTTACGAAATGATCCGTTTCTCGGTCAACATTATGCGTGGCTGCTTTGGCGGCTGTTCTTTCTGCTCTATTACCGAGCATGAAGGGCGCATTATTCAGAGCCGTTCCGAAGATTCGATCATCAATGAGATTGAGGCGATCCGCGACACCGTTCCAGGTTTTACGGGCGTGATTTCCGATCTCGGCGGCCCAACTGCCAACATGTATATGTTGCGCTGCAAATCGCCGCGCGCCGAGCAGACCTGCCGTCGCTTGTCATGCGTTTACCCGGATATTTGTCCGCATATGGACACTAACCACGAACCAACGATCAACCTCTATCGCCGCGCGCGCGATCTGAAAGGTATTAAAAAGATCCTGATTGCCTCAGGCGTACGTTATGACATCGCCGTAGAAGATCCGCGCTATATTAAAGAGCTGGCGACCCATCACGTCGGCGGTTATCTGAAGATCGCCCCGGAACATACCGAAGAAGGGCCGTTGTCGAAGATGATGAAGCCGGGCATGGGTAGCTATGACCGCTTTAAAGAACTGTTCGATACCTACTCGAAACAGGCGGGGAAAGAGCAGTATCTGATCCCGTATTTCATCTCCGCGCACCCCGGTACGCGCGATGAAGATATGGTGAATCTGGCGTTGTGGCTGAAGAAACATCGCTTCCGCCTCGACCAGGTACAGAACTTCTACCCGTCGCCGCTGGCTAACTCGACCACTATGTATTACACCGGCAAAAACCCGCTGGCGAAGATTGGCTATAAGAGCGAAGACGTCTTTGTACCGAAGGGCGACAAGCAGCGTCGCCTGCATAAAGCGTTGTTGCGTTACCACGATCCGGCAAACTGGCCGTTAATCCGCCAGGCGCTGGAAGCGATGGGCAAAAAGCATCTGATTGGCAGTCGTCGCGATTGCTTAGTGCCTGCGCCGACCATTGACGAGATGCGTGAAGCTCGCCGTCAGAACCGCAATACCCGTCCGGCGTTGACGAAACATACGCCGATGGCGACCCAGCGTCAGACGCCTGCTACGGCAAAAAAAGCGCCGTCTACGCAATCTCGCCCGCAGAATGCTGGCGCGAAGAAACGCCCTAAAGCGGCGGCAGGTCGTTAAGTGAAGTGTGCCCGGCAGCAATGATGCTGCCGGGAAATTTATAATCTTGGTTTGAAAGGACTGTTACGAACGTCTAAGCGGTAATGCGCTCTTGCTGTTTCGTCTTTAACTTGCTGAATTTCCGGACGCAGGGCGTCAATATCCTGTTGCAGTTGATTAATTTTGTTATTCAATGCCTGTATATCATGTTCCAGGCGTTCAATTTTGGCATTGCTGGTACAGCCAACCAGACACAGCGCCAGCGGAATGGATAAGATAAGTTTGTTCATTTTGAATTCCAGAACCGTCATTCCGCATACATACGTAAGCAGCGCAGGCAATCGAAATAGTCCTGGGCGTCAAGACGCGTATTGGCTCTGTTAGCTTCGGATTTTGCCGCATAGATTTGCGGGCGTAATGCTTTCATATCCTGCTCAAGCCGGGCGATTTTGGCATTTAATGTTTGCACATTGCTCGCCAGCTGATTGACCTTTTGCTCATTGACGCAGCCACTGAGCAAGCAGGTTGCCAGAACAACAGCTCCCACGGTGAAAATCGTTTTCATATAGTGTTCCCTTTTATTTATTGTTCCGGCTAATTGTTATTTAATTCAGCTCATTGCTTTAATCTGGCTGCGGTTTTTGCCTCAATTTGCTTAAGTAGGCTGCCGCTGTTCGGGCGGATAAAATCAGCGATTTCCCACTTACCTTCGCGCCGCTGTAAAACCAGTTCTTGCTCTTCGTTGTTGCCATTGGTCAGCGTAAAACGAACATGAATGCGGGCGGAATCGGCGGTTTTCTCCAGGACACGGATTTCATCAACGCGTGAAAATAGCGACTCTTCGCCAAAACAGATCGGATTGTCGTAAATAAATTGCCGTTCTATTTGCATATCTTCATCGGGATTGTTGGCAGTCTTGAAGGTGGTTTTATAGAAGGCATTGACCGCCTGGCGGTAAGAGTCGGAAACCACCCACGTCCACGGCCAGCTATAATCAGCAATATGTTCAAAGAGTTCGGCAACAAAGGCTTCCGGCTGTTCTTTTTGCAACGAAGCTATAGCGGCCAGCGTTTTTTCATTCTCGCTATTAATTGCTTGTAAGACGCTGCCATGATTGCTGACAATATCGTCAATGACCCAACGACCATTTTCCGCCACCATTTTCAGTGTCTGCGTGGTCTTTTCTTTATCGTCTTTAAAGATACGAAAGCGCACAACGGCATCGGCATGATCGGCGTCAGGTTGGGTTATCGCTACGCTTTCTAACACCAGATCGCCAAAATCCTGACAATCACAAACCGGATCATAATCCAGCCAGCCAATATTGCCCGGCAGCGTAAGATTGTCGTTCAGGGTAAGCGCCTGTTGAATACGCGCAGAAGTTATCGCTCGCTCTCCGGTTTCACCAAAATAAGGCGTACTGGCATCTGATTTATAGTTCTGATAAATCTGCCGGACTGTTTGTTCTACGGTCTGTGAGGGAGGCTGTGCGTGTACGGTAAAACTTGCCAGGGCTGCTAAAAACAGAAGTATTATTTTCATCTGTTTTTCACCTCTCCGTTGCGTTCATCCCGGATGTAAATGAGTTGTTCCTTTAAGAGCTTCCGGCTCTGCATGATGATGTCCTTATATTTGGCATTCCTGAACAAGGAAGAGTAACAATGGGCGTGACGCGAGGGGAATAAATGATTTCTGAAAAGTCCGGTAGCGGAACATTACCGCCACCGGAAGAATTTGCGCGTTAGCCGCCGAACTGGTCGGGATCGGGGCCGAGGCGTTTGCCCTGGTCGAGTTTGGCAATTTCACCTAGCTCGTCTTTGTCGAGACGGAAATCCCAGACATCAAAGTTTTCGGCAATACGTGAAGGTGTGACCGATTTCGGGATCACCACCAGGCCGTTATCCAGATGCCAGCGGATAACAATCTGCGCCGGGGTTTTGCCGTATTTATCTGCCAGATCGCGAATGACTTTCTGATCGAAAACGCCTTTCCCACCTTGCGCTAATGGGCTCCAGGATTCGGTCTGGATTTTGTGTGTCGCGTTCCAGGCGTGAAGCAGGCGTTGCTGCATCAGCGGGTGGAGTTCAATCTGGTTTATCACCGGCGTCACGCCAGTTTCATCAATCAGGCGTTGCAAGTGATGGATCTGGAAGTTGCACACGCCGATGCTTTTGATTAATCCCTCTTTTTGCAATTCGATCATGCCTTTCCATGCTTCGACATAATGGTCGATAGCAGGAACGGGCCAGTGCATTAAGTAAAGGTCGACATAATCAAGCTGGAGTTTTTTCAGGCTGTCGAGCAGGGCTTCGCGGGGGCGCTTGTGGTCGTCGTTCCAAAGTTTAGTGGTGATGAACAGTTCTTCTCTGTTAACTGAGGCATTTTTCAGGGCTTTGCCGACACCTTCTTCGTTCTTATAGGCCGCGGCGGTATCAATCGAGCGATAACCCACGTCTAACGCTTTTTGAATGGCAGTGATTACTTCCTCATTACTTGCTTGCCAGACGCCCAGTCCCAACTGGGGCATGACATTGCCATCCTGTAGCTTAATAACGGTTGGATTAGCCATACGTTCCTCCTTTATATGAACTCACCGGAGCAGGCTCCGGTGAGGTGTTGTGAACTTAAGTCTGGACGAAATGCCCGAAAACGAAAGTTTGAGGCGTAAAAAGCTTAGCGGGCGGCTTCGTATATGCGGCGGCTGACATCCAGCGTAATGTCATGATTTTCGCCCAGTTGGGTCATACCGTGCTCTTCCAGTTTTTTCAACAAAGCCGGGATGGAGCTGCCGTCCAGACCGTAGTCGGAGAGGTGGGTCGGCACGCCTAATTGCTCAAAGAAATTGCGGGTTGCGGCAATCGCGGCGTCAATACGCTCATCGTCGGAACCTTCTGTGATGTTCCAGACGCGTTCAGCATATTGCAGCAGCTTAGCGCGCTTGGTATCGCGTTTTTCATTCCACAGTGCAGGCAGGACGATAGCCAGCGTTTGCGCGTGATCCAGACCGTGCATCGCAGTCAGTTCGTGGCCCAGCATATGCGTTGCCCAATCCTGGGGTACACCTGCGCCAATTAAACCGTTCAGCGCCTGAGTCGCCGCCCACATAACGTTGGCGCGTACATCGTAGTTTTCTGGCTCTTTCAGGGCTTTCGGACCATCTTCGATCAGCGTCAGCAAAATGCCTTCTGCGAAACGGTCCTGAATTTTGGCATCAACCGGTTTTGTAACATACTGTTCCACGGTGTGCACAAAGGCATCCACTACACCGTTAGCCACCTGACGCGGCGGCAGAGTGTAGGTATAAACCGGATCGAGCACGGCAAATACCGGCTGAACATGGGCAGAATGGAACGCCTGCTTGTCGCCTGTAGTTTTACGGGAGATGACCGCACCTGCGTTGGATTCTGAACCGGTCGCTGGCAGCGTCAGCACACAGCCCATCGGGATAGCGCTTTTAATCTCTTTACCGCCCGTTTGCAGAATGTGCCACGGATCGATATTTTCTGGATAGTTAGCCGCCGCAGCGATAAATTTGGTGCCGTCCAGTACAGAACCGCCGCCAACCGCCAGCAGGAAGGTTACTTTCTGTTCGCGAACCAGTTTCACGGCATTCATCAGCGTTTCATAAGCCGGGTTTGGCTCAATACCGCCAAATTCCAGCACGTCCATGCCTTTCAGGGCATCCAGAACTTGATCGAGAACGCCGGTTTTTTTCACGCTGCCGCCGCCGTAGGTAATCAATACGCGTGCATCGTGAGGAATTTGCTCGCGTAAACCAGCGATTGCGCCTTTACCAAACAGAATGCGGGTTGGGGTGTGCAGATTAAAGTTGTTCATTACTTGCTCCCTTTGCTGGGTCAATATGAGGGCAGAGATCGGTCTGCCTGATGTTTTTCATTGTGGTCGCCAGCGCCGTACCTCTCAATGCTCATTTCTGCCAATGTCTTGCCTATTTCTCCAGAGTGCTGGAGAAATGCTACAAAATTGCGCACAATCAAATTGCCACATTATTCCTAAGAAATTACGCGATATGAAACGTGAAGAGATTTGCCGCTTGCTGGCGGATAAAGTTAATAAACTGAAAAATAAAGAAAATAGTTTGTCAGAGCTGTTGCCCGATGTGCGTTTGTTGTATGGCGAGACGCCTTTCGCACGTACGCCGGTGATGTACGAGCCTGGCATCATAATTCTCTTTTCTGGGCATAAAATCGGTTATATCAATGAACGCGTGTTTCGTTATGATGCCAATGAATATCTGCTGCTGACGGTGCCGTTGCCGTTTGAGTGCGAAACTTATGCCACGTCAGAGGTACCGCTGGCAGGGTTGCGTCTCAATGTCGATATTTTGCAGTTACAGGAACTGTTGATGGACATTGGCGAAGATGAGTATTTCCAGCCGTCGATGGCAGCCAGCGGGATTAACTCTGCCACGTTATCAGAAGAGATTTTATGCGCGGCGGAGCGGTTACTCGACGTGATGGAGCGACCGCTGGATGCGCGTATTCTCGGCAAACAGATCATCCGCGAAATTCTGTACTACGTGCTGACCGGACCTTGCGGTGGCGCGTTACTGGCGCTGGTCAGCCGTCAGACCCACTTCAGCCTGATTAGTCGTGTGCTGAAACGAATTGAGAATAAATACACCGAAAACCTGAGCGTCGAGCAACTGGCGGCAGAAGCCAACATGAGCGTATCGGCGTTCCACCATAATTTTAAGTCTGTCACTAGCACCTCCCCGTTGCAGTATTTGAAGAATTACCGTCTGCATAAGGCGCGGATGATGATTATCCACGACGGCATGAAGGCCAGTGCAGCAGCGATGCGCGTCGGCTACGAAAGCGCGTCGCAATTTAGCCGTGAGTTTAAACGTTACTTTGGTGTGACACCGGGGGAGGATGCGGCAAGAATGCGGGCGATGCAGGGGAGTTAAATGCGTTCCCGGTACCGCAACCGGGAACGGGGGAAATTGTCAGGCGTTACAGTATTTCTTTTTAATCACCACAAACAGCGTGCCTAACAAGCCTGCAGTTAACAAGGCAATCGGCAGGATCATCAGGAATGTCATTACCTGATCTTCATGCCGTTTAACGAACGGAATCATGCTTAAGGCATAGCCGAAACTGGTTACTACGCTGACCCACAGCAATCCGCTTAGCCAGTTGAAAAACTGGAAGCGGCGGTTTGGCAGACCGGAAATACCCGCCATGGTTGGCAACAGCGTACGGACAAATGCGAGAAAACGTCCAGCCAGCAGCGCCAGCAGACCGTGACGGTCAAACATACAGGTAGCACGCTGGTGATATTTGGCAGGAAGCTGTGCCAGCCAGCCTTTCACCGTTTTAGTATTCCCTAACCAGCGCCCCTGAATATAACTTAACCAGCAGCCCAAACTTGCTGCGGCGGTCAGAATCGCAATCGTTGGCAGAAAATCCATAACCCCCTGGGCAATCAATGCGCCTGCCAGTATCAACAAGCTGTCGCCTGGCAAAAATGAGGCGGGCAGCAGGCCGTTTTCTAAAAACAGCGTGGCAAACATGACAAAGTAAACAACGCTAACAATATGAGGATCCGCCAGCGCGGCAAAGTCGTGTTGCCAGAGCGCAGCGATGATATCTTGAATAACAGCCATGGACTTTCCTGTGGAACAGCGTTTAAGCCTTTATCTGCCTATTGTACTCCTGAATCACCCGGGACGCCTTGATCCCGGACGCAACAATTTAAGACTTTTCACAATTAAATGTCTGCAAAATTGTCCAAAAGTGGCAATGTTATACAATTCGCGCAAAACCGGCGTCCAGATCGGCAATCAGATCGTCGACATCTTCCAGACCAATATGCAGGCGAATCAAGGTCCCGCTAAAATCGATCTCGCCTTGTGGACGAATGGCGGCGATATGTTCTGGTTGATTTGCCAGGATCAACGATTCATACCCGCCCCACGAGTAGGCCATGCTGAATAAACTGAAGTTATCCAGATAGTTCGCCAGCTCTTCAGCATTGAGTTTTTTCTTAAGCACGAAGGAAAATAACCCGCTGCTGCCTGTAAAGTCTCGTTGCCAGAATTCGTGACCTTTACTGCCAGGCAGAGCAGGGTGGTTAACTCGCGCTACTTGCGGATGTTCTGCCAGCCATTCAGCCACTTTCAGACTGCTTTCATGATGTTGACGCAGGCGAACACCCAAAGTGCGCAGGCCACGGCTGGTTATATAGGCGGTATCGGCATCAACCATCTGGCCCATCAGATAGGCATTCTCCCGCAGCTGCTCCCAGCAACGGGCATTGCACACGGCAGTGCCAATCATCGCATCTGAATGCCCCACCAGATATTTGGTAGCGGCCTGAATGGAAACATCGATGCCAAAATCCAGCGCCTTAAACAGCACACCGGCCGCCCAGGTGTTATCGATCATAATGATGGCATCCGGCACCACACTGCGCACGGCGGCAACAATCGCCGGAACGTCGTGGACTTCCATGGTGATGGAGCCTGGGGATTCCAGAAACACGATTTTAGTGTTTGGCTGCACATGTTTAACGATATTTGCGCCAATCAGCGGATCAAACCACGATGTCGTTACGCCCAGTTTGCTGAGGATTTTGCTACAGAAATCCTGACTCGGTTCATAGGCGGTGTTGGTCATCAACACATGATCGCCCTGTTCGACAAAAGCAAGAATAGAATTAGCAACCGCCGCCGCCCCGCAGGGGAACAGCACGCAGCCTGCGCCACCTTCCAGTTCGCACATCGCTTCTTGTAAGGAGAAATGGGTTAACGTTCCGCGCCGTCCATAAAACAACTCGCCATTGGCGCGATTGCGCGTCGCGTGTTTTTTGGCTTCCACACTGTCAAAGACCAGCGAAGAAGCGCGCTGAATCACGCTATTTACCGCGCCGAGAGTGTATTTTTTGCTGCGTCCTGCGTTCACCAGTTGAGTATCAAGCTTTTTGTCCGCCATCTCGGGATTCCTGTTTTTATACGTCTGGATGTCTAAACTAGCATGAATATTCGCGGGCGCATCCTGAAGAATTGGCATAAAGCAGAAAATTTTCGCAAATGGCGTGCTGGTGACTTTTTTACTGCGTAAACGCAAGGAAAAGAAAACAAAGGTACGGCAGTATGCAAATAGTAATGAGAACGACTATCAATTCGACGTCGTTTTGATATTATTATGCGCAGATTTTGTGATTTGCGTCCTGGAGATACACAGTGGGTAATAATTTAATGCAGACGGATCTTTCCGTCTGGGGTATGTATCAGCACGCCGATATTGTCGTTAAGTGCGTGATGATTGGGCTTATTTTGGCGTCCGTAGTCACCTGGGCAATCTTCTTCAGTAAGAGCGTTGAGTTCTTCAATCAGAAGCGTCGCCTGAAACGCGAACAGCAACTGCTGGCCCAAGCGCGTTCCTTGAACCAGGCCAACGATATCGCCGCTGATTTTGGTAGCAAAAGCTTAAGCCTGCATTTGCTCAATGAAGCGCAGGATGAGCTGGAACTGTCAGAAGGCAGCGACGATAACGAAGGTATTAAAGAACGTACCAGCTTCCGTCTGGAGCGTCGGGTCGCTGCAGTGGGTCGTCAAATGGGCCGCGGTAACGGCTACCTTGCAACCATCGGCGCGATTTCGCCGTTTGTGGGCCTCTTTGGTACGGTCTGGGGCATCATGAACAGCTTTATCGGTATTGCGCAAACGCAGACCACTAATCTGGCTGTCGTTGCGCCGGGTATCGCAGAAGCTCTGTTAGCAACGGCAATCGGCCTCGTGGCAGCGATTCCGGCGGTCGTTATCTATAACGTATTTGCACGTCAGATTGGCGGCTTTAAAGCGATGCTGGGTGATGTCGCAGCGCAGGTATTGTTGCTGCAAAGTCGTGACCTGGATCTGGAAGCCAGCGCCGCTGCGCATCCGGTTCGTGTCGCCCAAAAATTACGCGCAGGATAATGTCCGATGGCAATGCATCTTAACGAAAACCTTGACGATAACGGCGAAATGCATGATATCAACGTGACGCCGTTTATCGACGTGATGTTGGTTCTGCTGATTATCTTTATGGTGGCAGCGCCGTTAGCGACGGTAGATGTGAAGGTGAACTTGCCTGCTTCTACCAGCACGCCGCAGCCTCGTCCGGAAAAACCGGTTTATCTGTCGGTGAAGGCGGACAACTCGATGTTTATCGGTAACGATCCGGTCACCGATGAAACAATGGTTACAGCGCTGAATGCGTTAACCGAAGGTAAGAAAGACACCACTATCTTCTTCCGTGCGGATAAAACCGTCGATTACGAGACGTTGATGAAGGTAATGGATACGCTGCATCAGGCGGGTTACCTGAAGATAGGTTTGGTTGGCGAAGAAACTGCCAAAGCGAAGTAAAGACAATTGCCTGATGCGCTACGCTTATCAGGCCTACAAAATCTATCGCAACGTATTGAATTTTCATGAATTTGTAGGCCGGATAAGGCGTTCACGCCGCATCCGGCAAGAGTTATAAAGTACGATGATGCCCGGTGGCTTTATACAACCGGGCATTTTTTTAGCCTAAATGTTCGCCGCCGCACACGCCGTGTACTTCTGCAGTGACATAGCTCGACTCCTGACTTGCCAGATAAACATACACTGGGGCCAGCTCCGCCGGTTGTCCTGCACGTTTCATTGGTGTTTGCTGACCAAACTGCGGGATCTTATCCTGCGTTTGTCCGCCGGAAATTTGCAGTGCTGTCCAGATCGGGCCTGGCGCAACAATATTCACCCGAATACCTTTCTCCGCGACCTGTTTTGCCAGGCCTCGGCTGTAGTTCAGAATCGCCGCCTTCGTAGCCGCATAGTCCAGTAAATGCGGGCTTGGCTGGTATGCCTGGATTGACGAAGTGGTGATGATACTGGCACCTTTCGGTAGCAGGGGGATCGCTTCCTGGGTGAGCCAGAACAGTGCGAAAACGTTAATGGCAAACGTCTTTTGAAACTGTTCGCTGGTGAGGTCTGCAATATCAGGAATAGCAACCTGTTTCCCGGCGACCAGCGCCATAATATCCAGCCCGCCTAACGCCTTATGCGCTTCGTGAACCAGCGAACGGGCAAACTTCTCATCGCTTAAATCGCCAGGCAGCAGGACGGCTTTGCGTCCGCATTCTTCAATGATCTTTTTCACATCCTGAGCGTCTTCTTCTTCCACGGGAAGATAACTGATCGCTACGTCAGCGCCTTCACGCGCGTAAGCGATGGCGGCAGCACGACCGATTCCGGAATCGCCCCCTGTCACCAGTGCTTTACGATCTTTCAGGCGACCGCTACCAACATAGGATTTCTCGCCGCAATCCGGCACCGGTGTCATTTTCGCCTGGATGCCTGGCGTCGGTTGTTTCTGTTTGGGATATTCACCAGTGTAATACTGCGTGGTCGGGTCTTTTAAATGAGACATTGTTTTTCTCCCTTCAGGTTCAACGTCCTTTAAGGGTAGACGCTCTCGATGCGTTGATAAGGGAACCAGGAAGATCCCTAAACCTCGGATTTATGCGACAAAGGTTTAACGGATATGTTGATTTGCTGTTGCGCGCTGTTTACTCAATTGCGATATACTGTTGCCCGTTTTAACTACACGACAGGAATGTATGGAACGTTTTCTTGAAAATGCAATGTATGCTTCTCGCTGGCTGCTTGCCCCCGTGTACTTTGGCCTTTCGCTGGCGTTAGTTGCTCTGGCGCTGAAGTTCTTCCAGGAGATTATTCACGTACTGCCGAATATCTTCTCGATGGCGGAATCAGATTTGATCCTCGTGTTGCTGTCGCTGGTGGATATGACGCTAGTTGGCGGTTTGCTGGTGATGGTGATGTTTTCCGGTTATGAGAATTTCGTCTCGCAGCTGGATATCTCCGAGAACAAAGAGAAGCTGAACTGGCTGGGGAAAATGGACGCAACGTCGCTGAAAAACAAAGTAGCAGCGTCGATTGTGGCAATTTCTTCCATTCACTTACTGCGCGTCTTTATGGATGCGAAAAATGTCCCTGATAACAAACTGATGTGGTACGTCATTATCCATCTGACGTTTGTGCTCTCTGCATTTGTGATGGGCTATCTTGACCGACTGACTCGTCATAATCACTGATCTGATTCGGGCGCGGTTCTCGCGCCCGTTATTAACAGGTCATTTATCGGAAGACGCCTGCCACAGATTCAGCTCGCCATCGGCGATATGCTGATCAATCTGCGCCAGCTCCTCGGTGCTAAATGTCAGATTATTCAGCGCCTGCACGTTCTCCTCAAGTTGCTCCGCGCGGCTGGCACCAATCAATACCGACGTCACTCGCTCATCTTTCAGCAACCAGCTTAACGCCATTTGCGCCATTGATTGTCCACGCTGCTGTGCCATTTCATTCAATAACCGCAGGCTGTTGAGGTTGGCTTCGGTGAGCATTTTCGGCGTCAGACCACGAACTTTATTCCCTTCACGATGCATCCGTGAATCTTGCGGAATACCGTTGAGATATTTTCCGGTCAGCAATCCCTGAGCCAGAGGAGTAAAGGCAATGCAGCCCACGCCGTTATGTTGCAGGGTATCCAGCAGGCCGCTTTTATCCACCCAGCGGTTCAGTAAATTGTACGAAGGTTGATGAATTAACAGCGGAATTTTCCACTCGCGCAGCAACTCGACCATTTTTTGCGTCCGCTCTGGCGAGTAAGAGGAGATCCCGACATAAAGCGCCTTACCGCTTTGTACCGCATGAGCCAGCGCAGAGGCGGTTTCTTCCATCGGCGTATTTTCATCGACGCGATGAGAGTAAAAGATATCGACATACTCAAGCCCCATCCGCTTCAGGCTTTGGTCGAGGCTGGCGAGCAGGTATTTACGTGAGCCGCCAGAGCCGTACGGGCCGGGCCACATATCGTATCCGGCTTTGGTAGAGATAATCAGTTCATCGCGATAAGCGGCAAAATCCTCCCGCAGCAGGCGCCCAAAGTTCTCTTCTGCGCTTCCTGGAGG
Organism: Escherichia sp. 94.0001; assembly: GCF_013369155.2. Classification (NCBI taxonomy): domain Bacteria; kingdom Pseudomonadati; phylum Pseudomonadota; class Gammaproteobacteria; order Enterobacterales; family Enterobacteriaceae; genus Escherichia; species Escherichia sp. 94.0001. Next base: position 35,080 of record NZ_JABWMS020000001.1, read on the forward strand.
CGGCCCGTAATTGTTGGCTAAATCAAAGTGCGTAATGCCCAAATCAAACGCTTTGCGCAGGATCGCACGCTGTGATTCCAGTGCGTTAACGTGACCGAAATTGTGCCATAAACCGAGCGATAACGCGGGCAGGCGTAAACCGCTTTTTCCGCAATAGCGGTATTGCATCTGCCCGTAACGTTCGGGATTCGCTAACCAGACCATGACCTCTCCTTTCCACCATTCAATTTCGAAACAATGTTTCCAGTTTAGCGATTTACCAGGGGGGATCCCGTAGCATCGCTCACAGTGTGACGAAAAACTGGGCAAAAACACGTGCTTATGCTTTGCTTAAAAAAACACCAATTGAGGAGTGCAATGATGCCGCGTCTGACCGCTAAAGATTTCCCACAAGAGTTGCTGGATTACTACGACTATTACGCTCACGGGAAAATTTCGAAACGTGAGTTCCTCAACCTTGCGGCGAAGTATGCGGTGGGCGGGATGACGGCATTAGCGTTGTTTGATTTGCTCAAGCCAAATTATGCGCTGGCGACTCAGGTAGAGTTTACCGACCCGGAAATTGTTGCTGAGTACATCACGTATTCTTCGCCAAATGGTCACGGCGAGGTACGGGGTTATCTGGTGAAGCCCGCAAAGATGAGCGGCAAAACGCCAGCCGTGGTGGTGGTGCATGAGAATCGTGGACTGAATCCGTATATCGAAGATGTGGCACGGCGAGTAGCTAAGGCGGGGTATATCGCCCTGGCACCTGACGGCTTAAGTTCCGTTGGAGGTTATCCGGGTAATGATGATAAAGGTCGTGAGCTGCAACAGCAGGTTGATCCAACCAAACTGATGAATGATTTCTTTGCCGCAATTGAGTTTATGCAACGCTATCCGCAAGCGACAGGCAAAGTGGGTATTACCGGATTTTGCTATGGCGGTGGTGTATCGAACGCGGCGGCTGTCGCGTATCCGGAACTGGCCTGCGCGGTGCCGTTTTATGGTCGTCAGGCACCCACTGCCGATGTGGCGAAGATTGAAGCGCCTTTACTGCTCCACTACGCGGAACTGGATACCCGAATCAACGAGGGCTGGCCCGCTTACGAGGCGGCGTTGAAAGCCAATAATAAGGTCTATGAGGCGTATATCTATCCGGGGGTTAATCACGGATTCCATAATGATTCCACGCCCCGTTATGACAAATCTGCCGCCGATCTTGCCTGGCAAAGGACGCTGAAATGGTTCGATAAATATCTCTCCTGATAGGTTTATCTCTTACGGGATTACGTCTTAAACAAGCATGAAAAAATAGCGTGCGCAAAAGTCGTTCTTTGCCTAAAATATCGCTATATATGACAATATATAGCGAATGAGGTGAACGATGAATAACCATTTTGGTAAAGGCTTAATGGCGGGATTAAAAGCAACGCATGCCGACAGTGCGGTTAATGTGACAAAATACTGTGCCGATTATAAACGCGGTTTTGTATTAGGCTACTCACACCGGATGTACGAAAAGACCGGAGATCGCCAGCTTAGCGCCTGGGAAGCGGGGATTCTGACGCGCCGCTATGGACTGGATAAAGAGATGGTAATGGATTTCTTTCGTGAGAATAATTCCTGTTCTACGTTGCGCTTTTTTATGGCCGGTTATCGCCTCGAAAATTGATCAAACATACGTATTATCTTGCTTTAATTAATTACACTAATGCTTATTCCCTTCGTTTTAGTGCCCCGCCGCAGTATCATGATATCGATAACCATAATAAATGTGTGGTAAATGGCGCATCGATCGCATTATTGATTTTGCGATTGAGGCAAAATATATGCCAGGTCTTCGCAACGGAATAACTATAAATGACTGGAGATAACACCCTCATCCATTCTCACGGCATTAACCGTCGTGATTTCATGAAGCTTTGTGCAGCATTAGCCGCCACCATGGGGTTAAGTAGCAAAGCCGCTGCAGAAATGGCCGAATCGGTTACTAACCCGCAGCGTCCGCCAGTTATCTGGATTGGCGCGCAGGAGTGCACCGGTTGTACGGAATCTCTGCTTCGTGCAACGCATCCAACGGTAGAAAACCTCGTGCTGGAGACTATCTCTCTCGAGTATCACGAAGTGCTTTCCGCCGCCTTCGGTCATCAGGTCGAAGAGAACAAACATAACGCTCTCGAGAAGTACAAAGGGCAGTATGTGTTAGTGGTGGATGGTTCTATCCCATTAAAAGATAACGGTATTTATTGCATGGTTGCCGGTGAGCCGATTGTGGATCACATCCGCAAAGCGGCGGAAGGCGCAGCAGCCATTATCGCTATCGGTTCCTGCTCTGCGTGGGGCGGTGTTGCCGCAGCTGGAGTTAACCCAACTGGCGCAGTCAGCCTGCAAGAAGTTCTACCGGGCAAAACCGTTATCAACATTCCGGGCTGCCCACCGAACCCGCACAACTTCCTCGCGACCGTTGCGCACATCATCACTTACGGCAAACCGCCGAAACTGGATGACAAAAACCGTCCGACTTTCGCCTATGGCCGTCTGATTCACGAACACTGCGAACGCCGCCCGCACTTCGATGCTGGTCGTTTTGCCAAAGAGTTCGGTGATGAAGGCCACCGCGAAGGCTGGTGCCTGTACCACCTCGGCTGTAAAGGGCCAGAAACTTACGGCAACTGCTCAACGCTGCAATTCTGCGATGTTGGTGGTGTGTGGCCGGTGGCGATTGGTCACCCGTGCTATGGCTGTAACGAAGAAGGTATCGGCTTCCATAAAGGCATCCATCAGCTTGCCAACGTCGAAAACCAGACTCCGCGTTCGCAGAAACCGGATGTTAACGCTAAAGAGGGCGGCAACGTCTCTGCGGGCGCTATCGGTTTGCTCGGCGGTGTGGTTGGGCTGGTTGCCGGTGTCAGCGTGATGGCGGTGCGTGAACTGGGTCGTCAGCAAAAGAAAGATAACGCTGACTCACGGGGAGAATAACCGTGAACAGACGTAATTTTATTAAAGCAGCCTCCTGCGGGGCATTGCTGACGGGCGCGTTGCCGTCGGTCAGTCATGCGGCTGCTGAAAACCGCCCGCCAATTCCGGGATCGCTGGGTATGTTGTATGACTCGACGCTGTGCGTAGGCTGCCAGGCTTGCGTCACTAAGTGTCAGGATATCAACTTCCCTGAACGTAACCCACAAGGGGAACAGACCTGGTCGAACAACGACAAACTGTCGCCGTACACCAATAACATCATTCAGGTGTGGACCAGCGGCACGGGAGTCAACAAAGACCAGGAAGAGAACGGCTATGCGTACATTAAGAAACAGTGTATGCACTGCGTCGATCCGAACTGTGTCTCCGTGTGCCCGGTCTCCGCGCTGAAAAAAGATCCGAAAACCGGCATTGTCCATTACGACAAAGATGTGTGCACCGGCTGCCGTTACTGCATGGTCGCCTGCCCGTACAACGTGCCGAAGTACGACTACAACAACCCGTTTGGTGCGCTGCATAAGTGCGAGCTGTGCAACCAGAAAGGTGTGGAACGTCTCGATAAAGGGGGTCTGCCTGGCTGCGTAGAAGTGTGCCCGGCGGGCGCGGTGATTTTTGGTACGCGTGAAGAGCTGATGGCGGAGGCGAAAAAACGTCTGGCGCTGAAGCCTGGCAGCGAATACCACTATCCGCGTCAGACGCTGAAATCTGGCGACACTTACCTGCATACGGTGCCGAAATATTATCCGCATCTGTACGGCGAGAAAGAGGGCGGCGGTACTCAGGTACTGGTACTGACGGGTGTGCCTTATGAAAATCTCGACCTGCCGAAACTGGACGATCTTTCTACTGGTGCGCGTTCCGAACATGTTCAACACACCCTGTATAAAGGCATGATGCTACCACTGGCTGTGCTGGCGGGCTTAACCGTGCTGGTTCGTCGCAACACCAAAAACGACCATCACGACGGAGGAGACGATCATGAGTCATGATCCACAACCGCTGGGCGGCAAAATCATCAGTAAACCGGTCATGATTTTTGGACCGTTAATCGTCATCTGTATGCTCCTGATTGTGAAGCGTCTGGTGTTCGGTCTGGGCTCTGTCTCTGACCTGAACGGCGGCTTCCCGTGGGGCGTGTGGATCGCGTTTGACCTGTTGATCGGCACCGGCTTCGCCTGTGGCGGCTGGGCGCTGGCGTGGGCGGTATACGTCTTTAACCGTGGGCAATACCATCCGCTGGTACGTCCGGCACTGTTGGCAAGTCTGTTTGGTTACTCACTGGGTGGCTTGTCGATCACTATCGACGTGGGTCGCTACTGGAACCTGCCGTACTTCTACATTCCGGGTCACTTCAACGTGAACTCGGTACTGTTCGAGACGGCGGTCTGTATGACTATCTACATCGGCGTGATGGCACTGGAATTTGCTCCGGCATTGTTTGAACGTCTGGGCTGGAAGGTGTCGCTCAAACGTCTGAATAAGGTGATGTTCTTCATCATCGCGCTCGGTGCGCTGCTGCCAACTATGCACCAGTCTTCAATGGGGTCGCTGATGATCTCGGCGGGCTACAAGGTGCATCCACTGTGGCAAAGCTATGAAATGTTGCCGCTGTTCTCGCTGCTGACGGCGTTCATCATGGGCTTCTCGATTGTCATTTTTGAAGGTTCGCTGGTACAGGCGGGTTTGCGTGGCAACGGTCCGGATGAGAAGAGCCTGTTCGTCAAGCTGACCAACACTATCAGCGTGCTGCTGGCGATTTTTATCGTGCTGCGCTTTGGCGAGCTGATCTATCGCGACAAGCTGTCGTTAGCGTTTGCCGGTGACTTCTACTCCGTGATGTTCTGGATTGAAGTCCTGCTGATGCTCTTCCCGCTGGTTGTTCTGCGTGTGGCGAAGCTGCGTAATGATTCCCGCATGCTGTTCCTGTCAGCACTGAGCGCACTGTTAGGTTGTGCAACCTGGCGTTTGACCTATTCGCTGGTGGCATTCAACCCGGGCGGCGGTTACGCCTACTTCCCGACCTGGGAAGAACTGTTGATTTCTATTGGTTTTGTGGCTATTGAGATTTGCGCTTACATCGTACTCATTCGTCTACTGCCGATACTTCCTCCTTTAAAACAAAACGATCATAATCGTCATGAGGCGAGCAAAGCATGAGCCAGAGAATTACTATTGATCCGGTAACCCGAATTGAAGGGCATTTACGCATCGATTGCGAAATCGAAAATGGCGTCGTTTCGAAAGCATGGGCTTCCGGTACCATGTGGCGCGGCATGGAAGAGATCGTGAAAAACCGCGATCCGCGCGATGCATGGATGATTGTGCAACGTATCTGTGGCGTATGTACTACCACTCACGCGCTGTCTTCTGTCCGTGCGGCAGAGAGTGCGCTGAATATCGACGTTCCGGTTAACGCGCAATACATCCGTAACATCATTCTGGCTGCGCACACCACGCATGACCATATCGTTCATTTCTATCAGCTTTCGGCGCTGGACTGGGTGGACATCACTTCTGCACTGCAAGCTGATCCAACCAAAGCCTCCGAAATGCTGAAAGGCGTTTCGACCTGGCATCTGAACAGCCCGGAAGAGTTCACCAAAGTTCAGAACAAGATCAAAGATCTGGTTGCCAGCGGTCAGTTGGGTATTTTCGCCAATGGCTACTGGGGTCACCCGGCAATGAAACTGCCGCCGGAAGTGAACCTGATTGCGGTAGCGCACTACCTGCAAGCGCTGGAGTGCCAGCGTGACGCTAACCGCGTCGTGGCGCTGCTGGGCGGTAAAACGCCGCACATTCAGAACCTGGCGGTAGGTGGTGTCGCGAACCCGATCAACCTGGACGGTTTGGGCGTGCTGAACCTTGAGCGCCTTATGTATATCAAGTCTTTCATCGACAAGCTGAGCGACTTTGTTGAGCAGGTTTACAAGGTTGATACCGCGGTTATCGCCGCGTTCTACCCGGAATGGCTGACGCGCGGTAAAGGTGCGGTGAACTATCTGAGCGTGCCGGAATTTCCGACCGACAGCAAAAACGGTAGCTTCCTGTTCCCGGGCGGCTACATCCAGAATGCCGATCTGTCGACTTACCGTCCGATCACTTCTCATTCCGATGAATACCTGATCAAAGGGATTCAGGAAAGCGCGAAGCACTCCTGGTATAAAGACGAAGCGCCGCAGGCACCGTGGGAAGGTACCACCATTCCGGCTTACGACGGTTGGTCTGACGACGGTAAATATTCCTGGGTGAAATCACCGACTTTCTACGGCAAAACGGTAGAAGTGGGTCCGCTGGCTAACATGCTGGTGAAACTGGCGGCAGGTCGCGAATCTACCCAAAACAAACTGAATGAAATCGTTGCGATTTATCAGAAACTGACAGGCAACACGCTGGAAGTGGCGCAGCTGCACTCCACGCTGGGCCGTATTATTGGTCGTACCGTTCACTGCTGCGAATTGCAGGATATCCTGCAAAATCAATACAGTGCACTGATTACCAATATCGGCAAAGGCGATCACACCACCTTTGTGAAGCCGAACATTCCGGCTACAGGTGAGTTCAAAGGCGTTGGCTTCCTTGAAGCACCGCGCGGTATGCTCTCTCACTGGATGGTGATCAAAGACGGTATTATCAGTAACTACCAGGCAGTTGTTCCATCAACCTGGAACTCTGGCCCGCGTAACTTCAATGACGACGTTGGTCCTTACGAACAGTCGCTGGTGGGCACGCCGGTTGCTGATCCGAATAAACCGCTGGAAGTCGTGCGAACCATTCACTCCTTTGACCCGTGCATGGCCTGTGCGGTACACGTAGTGGATGCCGACGGCAACGAAGTGGTTTCAGTGAAGGTACTGTAATGCGTATTTTAGTCTTAGGGGTTGGCAATATTTTGCTGACCGATGAAGCCATCGGTGTGCGGATTGTCGAAGCGTTAGAGCAACGATACATTCTGCCGGATTATGTTGAGATCCTCGATGGCGGCACGGCGGGAATGGAGCTGCTTGGCGACATGGCAAATCGCGATCATCTGATTATCGCCGATGCCATTGTGTCGAAAAAGAACGCGCCGGGAACGATGATGATCCTGCGGGATGAAGAAGTTCCGGCGTTGTTTACCAACAAAATCTCTCCGCATCAGCTTGGCCTGGCCGACGTATTGTCGGCCCTGCGCTTCACCGGTGAGTTTCCGAAAAAACTGACCCTGGTCGGCGTGATCCCGGAATCGCTGGAGCCGCACATCGGTTTGACACCAACGGTCGAAGCGATGATTGAACCTGCGCTTGAGCAGGTTCTGGCTGCGCTGCGCGAATCAGGCGTGGAAGCTATCCCACGGGAGGCGACTCATGACTGAAGAGATAGCAGGTTTCCAGACCTCCCCGAAGGCGCAAGTACAGGCAGCGTTTGAAGAAATTGCCCGGCGTTCGATGCACGATCTCTCTTTTCTGCATCCTTCAATGCCAGTGTATGTTTCTGACTTTACGCTGTTCGAAGGTCAGTGGACGGGGTGTGTAATCACCCCGTGGATGCTGAGTGCAGTTATCTTCCCCGGCCCGGATCAACTCTGGCCACTGCGCAAAGTCAGTGAAAAAATTGGTCTGCAACTGCCGTATGGCACCATGACCTTTACTGTTGGTGAACTGGACGGTGTTTCGCAATACCTCTCCTGCTCGCTGATGTCGCCGCTTTCGCATAGCATGTCGATTGAAGAGGGCCAACGGCTGACGGATGACTGCGCGCGGATGATCCTTTCGCTGCCGGTCACCAATCCGGATGTACCACACGCAGGGCGTCGCGCCCTGCTGTTTGGCCGCAGGAGTGGCGAAAATGCATGAGTTGTCGCTTTGCCAGAGCGCCGTTGAAATTATCCAACGGCAGGCGGAGCAGCACGATGTTAAGCGCGTCACCGCCGTGTGGCTGGAAATTGGCGCGCTCTCCTGCGTTGAGGAGAGCGCCGTCCGTTTTAGTTTTGAAATTGTCTGCCACGGAACGGTGGCGCAAGGGTGCGATTTACATATCGTCTATAAACCCGCCCAGGCCTGGTGCTGGGATTGCAGCCAGGTGGTGGAGATTCATCAGCACGATGCGCAATGCCCGCTCTGTCATGGCGAGCGGTTGCGTGTCGATACCGGCGATTCGCTGATCGTCAAAAGTATTGAAGTTGAATAACCGGAGTTAACAATGTGTATTGGCGTTCCAGGCCAGGTGCTGGCTGTCGGTGAAGATATTCACCAGCTTGCGCAGGTTGAAGTATGTGGTATCAAGCGCGACGTGAATATCGCCCTGATTTGCGAAGGTAACCCTGCCGATCTGCTGGGCCAGTGGGTGCTGGTGCACGTCGGATTTGCCATGAGCATCATCGACGAAGATGAAGCCAAAGCCACATTAGACGCGCTGCGCCAGATGGATTACGACATTACCAGCGCGTGATGATTAGCTTTTGTAGGCCTGATAAGACGCGGCAGCGTCGCATCAGGCATTGTGCTCGATTGCCGGATGCGGCGTAAACGCCTTATCCGGCCTGGATCGGCCTGGATGGCTTGCTGCGACGAACACCAACCCTTACCCCTGACGCTTATCTTCCGTATTCGTCTCGAAATCACTGGCGTCATGGCGCTCATGCAACTGCTCATTCAGCGGTCCGTTGGTGCGGTTAACAATACGCCCACGCTTCACCGCCGGACGTTCGCCTACTTCTTTCGCCCAGCGTTGCACGTGTTTATAACTGCCCGCATCAAGAAACTCTGCGGCATCATACACACCACCTAACACCACGTTGCCAAACCACGGCCAAATCGCCATATCTGCAATGGTGTACTCATCGCCCGCAACAAACTTATGCTGCGCCAGTTGCTTATCCAGCACGTCGAGCAGGCGCTTGGCTTCCATGGTAAAGCGGTTGATGGCGTATTCAATTTTCACCGGCGCGTAATGGTAAAAGTGACCAAAACCACCGCCGAGGAACGGCGCGGCACCCTGTAACCAGAACAGCCAGTTCATTGCTTCAGTACGTTTCGCCAGATCCTGCGGCAGGAAGTAGCCAAATTTCTCCGCCAGATAAAGCAGAATCGATCCAGACTCAAACACGCGGATCGGCGGAGTATGGGTATGATCGCGTAGCGCCGGGATCTTCGAGTTTGGGTTCACTTCGACAAAGCCGCTGGAGAATTGATCGCCATCGCCAATACGAATCAGCCAGGCGTCGTACTCTGCACCAGTAACGCCCAGCGCCAGCAGCTCCTCAAGCATAATCGTTACTTTCTGTCCGTTTGGCGTTCCCAGCGAATAGAGTTGCAGCGGATGTTTGCCCACCGGCAGCGTTTTTTCATGCGTCGGACCAGAAACCGGGCGATTGATATTGGCGAACGCGCCGCCAGCGGATTTATCCCACGTCCAGACTTTCGCGGGCTGATAAGTATTGTCTGTCATAGTGAGTTGCCTTCTGAGTGGTAGTGTTGAAGCAGTGTAGCAGGTCACTTGCTGTACAGAATGTGAATTTTTTAACCCTTTGCGCCAGCCGCTGCGATGAGGTGTATGATTAGTCTGACCTCTGTCCGGTTAATGTCGCTGAGCAGGTAATCAGAGCACAACAATTACGCCAACTGCTTAGGTTGTATTGTTAAAGGTAAAGTGATGAGCAAAGGAACGACCAGCCAGGATGCCCCGTTCGGGACATTATTGGGCTACGCCCCAGGTGGGGTAGCAATCTACTCTTCAGATTACAGTTCTCTCGATCCGCAGGAATACGAAGATGACGCCGTATTCCGTAGCTATATCGACGACGAATATATGGGCCACAAATGGCAATGCGTTGAATTTGCTCGCCGTTTTCTCTTTCTGAATTACGGTGTGGTCTTCACTGACGTGGGTATGGCGTGGGAGATTTTCTCGCTGCGCTTCCTGCGTGAAGTGGTTAATGACAACATCCTGCCATTGCAGGCATTTCCTAACGGCTCGCCGCGTGCGCCGGTCGCGGGTGCGCTTCTTATCTGGGATAAAGGCGGTGAATTTAAAGACACTGGCCATGTCGCCATCATTACTCAATTGCATGGCAACAAAGTCCGTATTGCGGAACAGAACGTGATTCATTCCCCGTTACCGCAAGGGCAACAGTGGACACGCGAGCTGGAGATGGTGGTCGAAAACGGCTGCTATACCCTTAAAGACACGTTTGATGACACCACCATTCTGGGCTGGATGATCCAGACGGAAGATACCGACTACAGCTTACCGCAGCCGGAAATTGCAAGCGAGCTGCTGAAAATCAGCGGAGCGCGTCTGGAAAACAAAGGTCAGTTTGACGGTAAATGGCTGGATGAAAAAGATCCGCTACAAAATGCCTACGTGCAGGCCAACGGTCAGGTGATCAATCAGGATCCGTATCATTACTACACCATTACCGAGAGCGCAGAGCAGGAGCTGATTAAAGCCACCAACGAGCTGCACCTGATGTATCTTCACGCAACCGACAAGGTGCTAAAAGATGACAACCTGCTGGCGCTGTTCGACATTCCGAAAATCCTCTGGCCACGTTTGCGTCTCTCCTGGCAGCGTCGCCGTCACCATATGATCACCGGTCGTATGGATTTCTGCATGGACGAACGTGGCCTGAAGGTCTACGAATACAACGCCGATTCCGCCTCCTGTCATACCGAAGCGGGCTTGATCCTCGAACGTTGGGCGGAGCAGGGCTATAAAGGCAACGGCTTCAATCCTGCGGAAGGGCTGATTAACGAACTGGCTGGTGCCTGGAAACACAGTCGTGCACGTCCGTTTGTCCATATCATGCAGGACAAAGATATCGAGGAAAACTATCACGCGCAGTTTATGGAGCAGGCGCTGCACCAGGCGGGCTTTGAAACGCGTATCTTGCGTGGGTTGGATGAACTGGGCTGGGATGCTGCCGGGCAACTGATTGATGGGGAAGGGCGACTGGTTAACTGCGTGTGGAAAACCTGGGCGTGGGAAACCGCGTTTGATCAGATTCGTGAAGTTAGCGACCGTGAGTTTGCTGCGGTGCCGATCCGTACCGGTCATCCGCAAAATGAAGTGCGTTTAATTGACGTATTGCTGCGCCCAGAAGTGCTGGTCTTTGAGCCGCTGTGGACGGTGATCCCCGGCAACAAAGCGATTCTGCCGATCCTCTGGTCGCTGTTCCCGCACCATCGTTACCTACTGGATACCGATTTCTCCGTGAATGATGAACTGGTGAAAACAGGTTACGCAGTGAAACCGATCGCCGGTCGCTGTGGCAGTAACATCGACCTCGTCAGCCATCATGAAGAGGTGCTGGACAAAACCAGCGGTAAATTTGCCGAGCAGAAAAACATTTACCAGCAACTGTGGTGCTTGCCGAAAGTGGACGGTAAATACATCCAGGTATGTACTTTCACCGTTGGCGGCAACTACGGCGGTACTTGCTTGCGCGGTGATGAATCACTGGTCATCAAAAAAGAGAGTGATATTGAACCGTTAATTGTCGTGAAAGAGTAATAGATGTTGTAGCAGCCCCGTACTGATTATGAAGAATAATCAGTGCGGGGATTAATCAAAATATTCAATATTTATATATTTCAATATTTATTCATTTCATATGTGAATATATTAACCAGCAGAATACCTGTGTTCTAATTATTTTTAAATATTTTGAATGAATGCTTATTGTCTGATACACAAGAAATAACACTCTTTTTATCGTTAAAAGATGATATTTCACTTTGCCCACGCCGTGAAAGTCACTGATAATGCGTCCGTTCGTAAATTCAAAATGGCGTAATCTAATATATGCTAAATTTATTTGTTGGCCTTGATATATACACAGGGCTTTTGTTATTACTTGCTCTGGCATTTGTGTTGTTCTACGAAGCAATCAATGGTTTTCATGACACGGCGAATGCGGTGGCAACCGTTATTTATACTCGTGCCATGCAGCCACAGCTTGCCGTGGTGATGGCGGCATTTTTTAACTTTTTTGGCGTATTGCTAGGCGGACTTAGCGTTGCCTATGCCATTGTCCATATGTTGCCAACCGATTTGTTGCTGAATATGGGGTCAACTCACGGCCTGGCGATGGTCTTTTCCATGCTGCTGGCGGCGATTATCTGGAACCTGGGAACGTGGTTCTTTGGTTTACCGGCCTCCAGTTCGCATACCTTGATTGGTGCGATTATCGGCATCGGTTTAACCAACGCGCTGTTAACCGGCTCATCGGTGATGGATGCGTTAAACCTGCGTGAAGTGACCAAAATTTTCTCCTCGCTGATTGTTTCCCCTATCGTCGGCCTGGTCATTGCGGGAGGCCTGATATTCCTGCTGCGCCGCTACTGGAGCGGGACGAAAAAGCGTGACCGTATTCACCGCATTCCGGAAGATCGCAAAAAGAAAAAAGGCAAACGTAAGCCACCATTCTGGACGCGTATTGCGCTGATTGTTTCCGCTGCGGGCGTGGCGTTTTCGCACGGCGCGAACGACGGGCAGAAAGGGATCGGACTGGTGATGCTGGTACTGGTGGGGATTGCTCCTGCTGGTTTCGTCGTCAATATGAATGCGTCCGGCTATGAAATTACCCGTACCCGCGATGCCGTCACCAACTTTGAACACTATCTGCAACAGCATCCTGAACTGCCGCAGAAGTTGATTGCGATGGAACCTCCATTGCCTGCGGCATCGACTGATGGCACGCAAGTAACGGAGTTTCATTGTCATCCGGCAAATACCTTTGATGCGATTGCGCGCGTTAAAACGATGTTGCCAGGTAATATGGAAAGCTACGAGCCGTTAAGCGTGAGTCAGCGCAGCCAGCTGCGCCGCATTATGCTGTGCATCTCTGATACCTCTGCGAAGCTGGCGAAACTGCCAGGCGTCAGTAAAGAAGATCAGAACCTGCTGAAAAAACTGCGCAGCGATATGTTAAGCACCATTGAGTACGCTCCGGTGTGGATCATCATGGCGGTAGCACTGGCGCTCGGCATTGGCACCATGATTGGCTGGCGTCGTGTAGCGATGACCATCGGTGAGAAGATTGGTAAGCGCGGCATGACGTATGCGCAAGGCATGGCGGCACAAATGACGGCGGCAGTGTCTATCGGCCTTGCCAGTTATATTGGGATGCCCGTCTCCACAACGCACGTCCTCTCGTCTGCGGTAGCAGGGACGATGGTGGTGGACGGCGGTGGGTTACAGCGTAAAACGGTAACCAGCATCCTGATGGCGTGGGTGTTTACTTTACCGGCGGCGATTTTTCTGTCTGGTGGGTTGTACTGGATAGCATTGCAGTTGATTTAACCTTCCTGAAAATGCCCGGTCCTGGCGATCGGGCATTTCCATTTTTGACTAGTGATAACCACACGCGGTCATAAAATCCGTAATCGCTTTTTCTGCATCAACCAGCACCTTTTCCAGTGGCTGATTGGCGTCGATATCAACCAGTTGTGCACCACCAAAGGTTAACTGTGGCGTTATGGCAATCTTTCTCGCCAGCGATTCCCGTTTATGGTCGGGTTTACGCGCGCAGGCAACTTCAAGGTCAACATTGAGTTTGATGACCAGATCAGGCTTATGGCTCGCCATCCAGTGAAATGCTTTACGTTCCTGGCTTGCCAGCCATGAGACAAACCGGCCGCCTTCAACGTTAGGTGGGAACACCGTACCATCGTAAGCGCCAGGAATTTGGTCCTGAGGATAACGATCGGTTAAGACAATCAGCCCGCGACGACGGCAGGCGAGCATATGACGAAAGCGTAACAGTCGGCGGGCGACGAAAGCGGTGATCACCAGGGCCGGAACCGGACCCGGCAATTTTTTTGCCGTTTTCACTTCATTTTTTTCAATAGTCTTGTGCAGAGACTTTCCCATCAACGGTAATTTTGTCACTGCACGACCGACATTTCCGGCCTGTTTTCCTAAATGAACTCTTTCGGCAGCACCATATTTTTCGACAACGGTAATAAGATGTTCACACACCGTTGACTTGCCTGAACCATCGCTACCAATAACGGCAATTAATGGAGGTGTTATTGACTGCATGAATATATCCTTAAATTTAAATATCCATCCAAAATATTTATTTGGTTAATATGTTTTTATGAAAGCGTAATTCAGGTCAATGTCACAATTAACCATTGTCACAATAAGGTTGAACGGATATTCTGAGCACGGACCACGTAATATTCAATACATTATTTGCTGCCGGGTTTTTCGTGAATCAACGTAATATGTCAATAATTAATTCCACGCCAGTGCGTGTTATTGCCATTGTAGGATGTGATGGTTCAGGTAAATCGACCCTCACGGCAAGCCTGGTAAATGAACTGGCAGCAACAATGCCAACAGAACACATTTATCTCGGGCAATCGTCCGGGCGAATTGGCGAATGGATTTCACAGCTCCCTGTTATTGGCGCACCTTTTGGGCGTTATCTGCGAAGTAAAGCGGCACATGTGCACGAAAAGCCCTCCACACCGCCTGGCAATATTACTGCGCTGGTTATCTATCTGCTTTCCTGCTGGCGGGCGTATAAGTTTCGCAAAATGTTGTGTAAAAGCCAGCAAGGCTATCTGCTCATCACCGACCGCTACCCGCAGGTTGAAGTGCCGGGTTTTCGCTTTGATGGCCCGCAACTGGCAAAAAACACGGGCGGTAACGGCTGGATAAAAATGTTAAGACAGCGCGAGCTCAAACTTTACCAATGGATGGCGTCTTATTTGCCCGTATTGTTGATTCGTCTTGGCATTGATGAACAAACCGCGTTTGCGCGTAAACCTGACCACCAACTGGCGGCGCTACAGGAAAAAATCGCTGTTACGCCGCAACTGACATTCAATGGTGCAAAGATCCTTGAACTGGATGGTCGGCAACCAGCCGATGAAATTCTGCAAGCGTCACTACGCGCAATTCACGCCGCGCTTTCCTGATCACCAAATGGATAGGGGATGATTTAACGAATGGATGCACTACAAACACAAACTGTTAATAGTACAACCGCGCCGCAGCCCAACTACATTCCGGGGCTGATTGCGGTGGTCGGGTGTGATGGCACCGGTAAATCCACACTGACCACTGACCTGGTGAAATCGCTGCAACAACACTGGCAAACCGAGCGCCGCTATCTGGGGCTGCTCTCCGGCGAAGACGGCGACAAAATCAAACGGTTGCCGCTCGTTGGCGTCTGGCTGGAACGGCGACTGGCGGCCAAATCCTCGAAAACCCAAAGCATGAAAACCAAATCTCCGGCGCTATGGGCGGCGGTGATTATGTACTGCTTCTCGCTGCGAAGAATGGCGAATCTACGCAAGGTTCAGCGACTGGCGCAAAGTGGCGTTCTGGTGGTCAGCGATCGCTTCCCGCAGGCTGAAATTTCGGGCTTTTATTATGACGGACCGGGGATTGGCGTCGAGCGTGCGACCGGGAAAATCAGCATGTTTCTGGCACAGCGCGAACGGCGTTTATACCAAAAAATGGCGCAATACCGTCCTGAATTAATTATTCGTTTGGGGATTGATATTGATACTGCCATCTCCCGCAAGCCTGACCATGACTATGCCGAGCTGCAGGACAAAATCGGTGTCATGTCGACGATTGGCTATAACGGCACAAAAATTCTTGAGATTGATTCCAGAGCGCCCTACAGCGAAGTGCTGGAACAGGCACAGAAGGCGGTTTCTCTGGTTGCAATCGTTTCTGACCGCCGAAGTTTAACTTAAGGTTGGCGGGATACTTTTTACTATCAACGATAAGGTCAGGCTGAATTGGCGGGGTTTAACATCAAACATTGGTTTGCAGATGGCGCGTTTCGCACCATTATTCGCAATAGCGCCTGGTTAGGCTCCAGTAATGTCGTGAGCGCTTTGCTGGGTCTGTTGGCGCTCTCGTGTGCCGGTAAAGGGATGACGCCCGCCATGTTTGGCGTACTGGTGATTGTGCAATCGTACGCCAAGTCGATCAGCGATTTTATTAAGTTTCAGACATGGCAGCTGGTGGTTCAGTACGGAACGCCAGCCTTGACCAATAATAATCCGCAGCAATTTCGCAATGTCGTCTCATTTTCCTTCTCGTTGGATATCGTCAGCGGCGCGGTGGCGATTGTCGGCGGCATTGCCTTACTCCCTTTTCTTTCCCATTCATTAGGTCTGGATGACCAAAGCTTTTGGCTGGCAGCGCTGTATTGCACGCTCATTCCTTCAATGGCTTCCTCCACACCGACCGGCATTCTGCGTGCGGTAGATCGCTTCGATTTGATTGCTGTACAGCAGGCGACGAAACCTTTTCTGCGCGCAGCGGGGAGCGTCGTAGCCTGGTATTTTGATTTTGGTTTTGCGGGTTTTGTTATTGCCTGGTACGCATCGAATCTGGTTGGCGGCACCATGTACTGGTGGTTTGCCGCGCGCGAATTACGCCGCAGAAATATCCATAACGCCTTCAAATTGAATCTGTTTGAGTCTGCCCGACACATTAAAGGCGCGTGGAGTTTTGTCTGGTCAACCAACATTGCCCACTCCATCTGGTCGGCACGTAACTCGTGCAGCACAGTGTTGGTGGGGATCGTGTTAGGACCCGCTGCCGCCGGGTTATTTAAAATCGCCATGACATTCTTCGATGCCGCCGGAACGCCAGCGGGTTTACTGGGCAAAAGTTTTTACCCAGAGGTGATGCGTTTAGATCCGCGCACCACCAGACCGTGGTTGTTAGGCGTGAAGTCCGGTTTACTGGCGGGCGGAATCGGTATTCTGGTGGCGCTCGCGGTGTTGATCGTCGGCAAGCCGCTCATTTCGCTGGTGTTTGGCGTTAAGTATCTCGAAGCGTATGACCTGATTCAGGTGATGCTTGGCGCAATTGTGATTTCGATGCTGGGCTTCCCACAGGAGTCATTGCTATTGATGGCGGGAAAACAGCGCGCTTTTCTCGTGGCGCAAACCATCGCCTCAATCGGCTACATCGTATTGCTGTTCATGTTCTGTCATCTGTTTGGCGTGCTGGGGGCTGCATTTGCTTACTTCGGTGGGCAATGTCTGGATGTGGTGCTCTCGTTAATTCCAACCTTAAAGGCATTTTTTCAGCGCCATTCCTTGCTTTATAACGCAGCCGGAGAGAAATCCTGATGATGAGAAAATATTTCCCGCTTGAGGCGAGCGAGCGTCTATTTATTGCAGTTGAAGAAGATGATGTCGTTGATGCGCAGGTCAGTTTACCGCCGACTATCGCAACAGGTTGTACCACCGAAATCATTCATGATAATTACGCGTTATGCCTGCAATTCTGGCTGAATGGCGTTGATCGTCAGGAATTACTGCGTTTAATCCACAAACAAGCCAAAGGCGAGGGGCTTACGGCTGACGAGCGTAAACAGTTTAAATATATGCGGGCGC
Source organism: Escherichia sp. 94.0001 (assembly GCF_013369155.2). NCBI lineage: Bacteria > Pseudomonadati > Pseudomonadota > Gammaproteobacteria > Enterobacterales > Enterobacteriaceae > Escherichia > Escherichia sp. 94.0001. Next base: position 52,401 of record NZ_JABWMS020000001.1, read on the forward strand.
GTTATAAGCATCTACGTTTTGCCCAACGGTTGTATTTAAAAAAGCATCAGGCCGGATTTTTATTTGGCAAAACGACCGTTTTTCTTGGACGTTTTCAGGACGGCTTTCGTAACGGTAAGAAAAATATTGTGTCGTTTTACGGCAACCTTTTACGGATTTATTTAAGCTCTCCGGTCTGGTTGTTGGTGAACTATTCATTACGCCATAGCCAGTTAGAAAGCGTAAGCGGTTTTATTGCCTATCGGCAAAAGCAAATGCACCTCCTGAAAGAGATTATTGCCAAACCACGGCTAACTGGCAGGGAATTTCATAATGTACGAAAAATAATCAGCCAGCAGGTTTCTTATTACGACACCCTAAGATCGCTTGATCCTGAAAATAAAGAAGCGTTACAGATTTCCCGCTTCCTCGCCGCCATTAATGGCCTGATGGGTGATAAACACGACGACATGGTGGCGGATGATATGGAAAACCGCCAGTCGTATGATGCACCGATGGCGCTGGATAGCGATATTCGTCAGCGCTTAGAACTGCTGATTTCGCGTTTTCCGCTATAACCGGAGCAATGATGTCATCTCGTTTGATTATTGCGCTGATTATCATGCTCTTAGCCCCGGGTGTGCAGGCGCACAATTTCGTCACTGGTAAAATGGTTACCCCTGTTTATATCCAGGAAGGCGGCGAGCTGCTTCTGAATAGCGACGACGAAATTCACTACCAAAAGTGGAACAGCACACAGCTGGCGGGAAAAGTCCGCATTATTCAGTATATCGCCGGGCGTAAGTCGGCGAAGAAAAAGAACTCACTGTTAATTAAAGCGGTTGAAGCGGCAAACTTTCCGCAGGATCGTTTTCAGCCCACCACCATTGTGAACACCGATGATGCCATCTTTGGTACTGGCTATTTTGTCGTTGGCAAAATCGAAAAAAATAAACGCCGCTATCCGTGGGCGCAATTCGTTATTGACGGCAATGGACAGGGACGCGTTGCCTGGCGGTTGCCGGAGCAGAGTTCAACCATTCTGGTGCTGAATAAAGCCGGGCAAATTCAGTGGGCAAAGGACGGCAGCCTGACGCCGGAAGAGGTAGATCATGTCATTGCGCTGGCGCAGAAGCTGATCAATGAATAAAAAACTCAAAGGATTGAGGGCGTTAGTGAGATGAAGCTGGTTGAACACTACATCATGCGTGGTACGCGCCGTCTGGTGCTGATTATCGTCGGTTTTCTGATCTTTATTTTCGCCAGCTACTCCGCACAGCGTTATCTGACCGAAGCGGCAAATGGGACATTAGCTCTTGATGTTGTGCTGGATATTGTTTTCTACAAGGTGCTGATTGCACTGGAGATGTTGTTACCTGTTGGACTGTATGTGTCAGTTGGCGTGACGCTAGGGCAGATGTATACCGACTCGGAAATTACCGCTATTTCTGCGGCGGGGGGGAGTCCGGGACGCTTGTACAAAGCCGTTCTTTATCTGGCGATACCGCTAAGTATTTTTGTCACCCTTCTGTCGATGTATGGTCGTCCGTGGGCTTATGCGCAGATTTATCAACTGGAGCAACAGTCGCAGTCGGAGCTGGATGTTCGCCAGTTGCGGGCAAAGAAATTTAACACTAACGATAACGGACGAATGATCCTTTCGCAGACGGTTGATCAGGATAATAATCGCCTGACTGACGTGCTGATTTATACTTCTACTGCCAATCGAACCCGTATTTTCCGCGCCCGTTCGGTTGATGTAGTTGACCCATCACCCGAGAAACCGACCGTTATGTTGCATAACGGGACCGCCTATCTTCTCGATCATCAGGGGCGTGACGACAACGAACAGATCTACCGTAATCTGCAATTGCATCTGAATCCGCTGGATCAAAGCCCTAACGTCAAACGCAAAGCAAAATCGGTCACGGAGTTGGCGCGCTCCGCCTTTCCTGCCGATCATGCCGAACTGCAATGGCGACAAAGCCGTGGCCTGACAGCATTGTTGATGGCGCTGCTGGCCATTTCATTAAGTCGGGTAAAACCGCGGCAAGGGCGATTTTCAACGTTATTGCCACTGACGTTGCTGTTTGTTGCGATTTTTTATGGCGGCGACGTCTGCCGTACGCTGGTGGCTAACGGCGCGATTCCCCTCATTCCTGGTTTGTGGTTAGTACCCGGACTCATGCTAATGGGCCTGCTGATGCTGGTCGCACGCGACTTCTCTTTGCTGCAGAAATTTTCCCGATGAATGTTTTCAGTCGCTATTTAATCCGTCATCTCTTTCTCGGTTTTGCCGCCGCCGCAGGGCTATTGCTGCCGCTTTTTACCACCTTCAACCTGATTAACGAACTGGATGATGTCAGCCCGGGTGGTTATCGCTGGACTCAGGCGGTGCTGGTGGTGCTGATGACCTTACCGCGCACACTGGTCGAACTTTCGCCGTTTATCGCCTTATTGGGAGGGATTGTCGGCCTGGGGCAGTTATCGAAAAACAGTGAGCTTACCGCCATTCGCAGCACGGGGTTTTCTATCTTCCGTATTGCACTGGTGGCGCTGGTTGCCGGGATATTGTGGACTGTTTCATTAGGCGCGATAGATGAGTGGGTGGCGTCGCCATTGCAGCAACAGGCGCTGCAAATCAAATCGACTGCCACTGCGTTGGGGGAGGACGATGACATTACCGGCAATATGCTGTGGGCCAGGCGTGGTAATGAATTTGTGACGGTGAAATCGCTGAACGAGCAGGGCCAGCCGGTGGGCGTGGAGATTTTTCATTACCGTGACGATCTCTCGCTCGAATCCTACATTTACGCGCGCAGTGCCACCATTGAAGACGACAAAACGTGGACCCTGCATGGTGTGAATCATAAAAAATGGCTGAACGGCAAAGAAACGCTGGAAACATTAGATAATCTTGCCTGGCAATCGGCCTTCACTAGTATGAATCTTGAAGAGTTATCGATGCCGGGGAATACTTTTTCTGTTCGTCAGCTTAATCATTACATCCATTATTTGCAGGAAACCGGGCAACCCAGCAGTGAATACCGCCTTGCACTGTGGGAAAAACTGGGACAACCCATCTTGACCCTGGCGATGATTTTGCTGGCTGTGCCGTTTACCTTTAGTGCCCCGCGTTCGCCTGGGATGGGGAGCCGTCTCGCTGTAGGCGTCATCGTGGGCTTACTCACCTGGATCAGCTATCAAATTATGGTCAATCTGGGATTGCTATTTGCGTTGAGCGCACCTGTTACCGCGCTCGGTTTACCGATAGCGTTTATGCTGGTGGCGTTGAGCCTGGTGTATTGGTATGACAGTCAACATTAAACCCGCCGTGGCGCAGCACCACAGCGGGCTCACATTACTGCTTCAGAGTAGCAAATGCCTGAATGATGGCATCGATTTGCTCACGAGTGTGGGCAGCGTTTACGCTACAGCGCAGCAGCGTGATGCCTGCAGGCGCGGCAGGTGGCAGGATAAGATTCACATAAACGCCCAGCGAAATAAGCTCGCGCCAGATGCGTAAACCTTCCTCTTTCGAACCGATTATTACTGGCACTACCGGGCTAATATGTGAACTTAACTCGTAACCCAGTTTTTGCAGACCGTCATACAGATGGTTGGCGTTATCCATCAGCTTTTGCCGCAACTCTGGTTGTGAGGCAATGGTTCTTAACGACGAGCGCACGGTCGCAATGCAGGACGGAGAAGGAGAGGCGGTAAAAATATACGGGCGGCTGCCGTAGCGCAGCACTTCCATCGCTTCCGAACCGACAGCAAAACCGCCAATCGAGGCCAGACTTTTACTGAAAGTACCAACGATAATATCCACATCATCTTCAACGCCAACGGCTTCAGCCAGTCCGCGCCCCGTTGCGCCTAACACGCCAAACGAATGCGCTTCATCGACAATCAAATAACCACCGAGACGACGTTTGATATCAACAATTTCCGCCAGCGGCGCAACGTCACCGAGCATACTGTAGATGCCTTCAACGATGATAATCGCCTCTTTTGCCCGTTCACCGAGGCGAACCATGCGCCGTTCCAGATCTTTAGCATCGTTATGGCGGAAACGAATAATTTCCGCTCCACCGAGAGAACAGGCGTCATAAATACTGGCGTGGCTGTCGGCATCCAGTAACACTACGGCGTTATGGTCGGCAAGCGCGCTGATGACGCCTAAATTCGCGGTATAACCGGTTGAAAAAACGATAGCGGTAGGGCGATTGAAAAACTCGGCAATTTCTTTCTCTAACGCCAGATGTGGCGCATAGCTGCCGTTTGCCATACGAGAACCGGTAGTGCCGGTGCCTTGGGCCGCTAACGCTGCCTGACCTTCGGCGATGGCATCATGATTGAAGGTTAAACCGAGATAATTATTGGTCCCGGCCAGGATCACGTTTTTATCGCCGATCCGGCCTTCGGTGGCGGAATACACTTCATCAATACAGGTACCAAACGGCGTTAACCCGTTGTCACTAAATTGCAGTCGCTCGCCAGCAAGGCGCGCATATTTATCGTATAGCCCCATTATTTATTCTCCAGCCATGGAAGTAGAGTTTCCATTAATTGCGCAGGGGTTTTGACATCCAGCAGAATATTAATAGGAATGGAAATATCGAATCTGTCTTCCAGCATCATTAAGAGATCCATCACTTTGATCGACTCCAGGCCAAGATCGTTGACGAGATCGCTGTCGGGCTTAATTTCCACACCGTTTTCGACCAAATCCTGTAAACAGGAAAGGATGTAATCCATTACTATTTCACGATTTACCATAGAAACGTTAACACACCTTTAAACAAGACAATCAAAATAGCCCGCTGCGTAATGCGTGTTCCAGGCTAATCCCGGGAAACCAATTAATATCTTCAGAAATACGGTTATTACTTGCTGACCAGTCGGCGTGGGTTAATTCACGGATTTTCGAGCGGGTCAGCATAGGTTCTTTACCTGCCAGGCGACTCAACGCAGTACTGATATCCGCAAGGCAGGTGAGTACCGACAGAGGAATACCAACCATTCGAACGGAACCGCAACGGGCGTCGGCGGCAAGTTGCTGTACGCGTTGCCAGTCATAGCCGCCGGCGACGCCATCGCATAATTCATAGGTTTGCGTTTGTACAGTTTCGGCGCTTAACCACTGCCCCACGGCTTGCGCGAAATCGGTGACGTGCAGGAAAGAGAGCTGTGTATCTGGCGCACCAAGTCGTGGCAGCAGGCCGCGCAGCATCCAGTCAAACAGCGGTTTTAACTCTTTATCGCCGGGACCATACACGGCTGTCGGGCGAAAAATGCCCAGCGTAATTTCGTCAGCCATTGCGGTCAGTCGTTGTTCGGCGACGTGTTTGGAATTTGCGTACCAGGAGAGTTCGGGATGGCGCGCCGCCAGCGAAGAGATAAACAGAAAACGTTGGCAAAAGCCGCTCTCTTTTGCCGCTTGCATCAGGCGCAGGCTGCCGTCAACGTTACAGCGGGTAAAAATCTCTTCTTTGTGTCCGCGCACTTGCCCGGCGCAATGGACCACCGCGCTGGCTCCGGCAACCAGTTCCCTAAGCGAATGTGTATCTTCCAGCGAACCGCGCACCCAGATGAGATTATCATTGACGTGAGCGCGGGCAGTACGCGTCAATGCGCGAACGTGAAAGCCGCGGGCGAGCAGGTTATCGATAATATATTTACCGATAAACCCGGTAGCGCCCGTCACCGCGACAGTTTGATTCATGCCATGGATTCCTGCACATGAAGGCTTGCAGCATAACGTTTTTTCGCTTCCGCACGGGCAGGCTTGCCGGAGGACGTTCGGGGAATACTGTGGGGCGGCAACAGATCGATAGCCGCTGTTACGCCAAATTCGCTTTGGATCCGTGCTGCCAGTGCGTGGATAAGCTGCCCACGACGTTCTTCGTCGCTGATCCTACACTGGATCTGCAAAATGATTTTTTCCTGGGCGGTAACAAAAGCAATCGCATCGCCAGAATGAATTTCCGGTTCCTGTTCCGCAATATATTCAATATCCTGCGGCCAGATATTACGGCCGCGAATAATAATCAGATCTTTAATGCGCCCGGTGACATACAGATAACCGTCCAGCAGATAACCGAGGTCGCCGGTATCTAACCAGCCCGTCGCGGCAATCTCGTCTTGCGAAACCTGGTCGCCAAAGTAACCGCTCATCAGGCTGGGGCCGGAGATGCAAATATGGCCTACCACACGTTCCGCGACCGGCATACCTGCTTCATTGCGGATTTCAATGCCATGTTCCGGCAACGCTTTACCGCAGTTGACGAAAGTCGATACGGCGCGTGTTTCAGCACCCGGCGCGACGGCTTTGCCCTGATATTCAAGGATGTCGCGATCCACTTCGTTAACCACAACCCCGGAGGCTTCATCAGAGAAGCTGACAGCCAGCGCATTTTCTGCCAGTCCGTAGCACGGCATGAAAGTTTTATCGTCAAAGTTAACCTGACGGAAACATTCAGCGAATTGATGGAGTTGTTCTGCGGAGATCGGCTCAGCACCAATACCAGCAACGCGCCAGCAGGAAAGATCCAGTTCAGCGAGATCTTTTTCATTCACGCGGCGCTGGCACAATTCATAGCCAAACGGCGGCGCAACGGAAACGGTGCCGCGATTTTTACTGATCAATTTAAGCCATTGCAGAGGACGCATGGCAAAATCCTGAGTGCGCAAATAATCTACTGAGAGCTGCGTGGCGACGGGGGTCAGGAGAAAGCCGACCAGTCCCATATCATGGTAGAAAGGCAGCCAGGAGACGCAGCGGTCGCCAGGGCGTAATTTTATGCCATCGTGGCTTATAGCACGTAGATTAGCCATCACTTCGCGATGGGTGATAATGACGCCACGGGGAAAACGGGTGCTGCCGGAGGTGTACTGGAGGTAGGCGATATCGTTCGGAACTGGACGCTGGAGTACAACATCGGCTTCCGGTAATGCCTTAAACCAGGCGTGGCTTAAAACATGTAATTCGGGGTTGTTATGCGTAGCAGCATTGACCAGTGGCAACCACTCATCACCAGTGATAATGGCTGCGGGCTGGCAACTTGCCAGTAAACCCTGCAGTTTGGCGCTCCAGGAATCCCGCTGACCGACGCCCATTGGAATTGCCAACGGGACGGCGACTAAGCCGGCATACTGGCAGGCAAAAAAAGCCTCTACAAACCCGCTACTCGTTTCGGCAATCAGCGCCACGCGATCGCCTTTTTTCAGATTCAGTGATAACAACCGCTTCGCACCAGCTTCGGCACGCGCTTTTAACGTCTGATATTCCAGTTGATCTTCAAGTTGGCAACGTCTGTCATAAAAATTCATTCCGGCGCTACTCAGAGCGGCGTAGTCCAAAGCATCAACCAGCGTTGGAAAATCGGCATAGCGCATAGGTAGGGAATGCGTAAAGATGTTATTAGACATATACACCACGAAAAAAATTGGATATCAGAAATAAAATGACAATAATGCGGTGGATTATATAGGCATAAAAGATAAATGAGATAGTATTTTCATCGGTGCGATATTGAACATTGATTTAAATAATAGGTTTGGCTTTGTTGTTTTTATTGTGAATGATATTTAATTTATGAATATATTAAGAAGAAGCCTTGTTTGGTTGCCTTAAATCGACAAAAGGCATTGAGGCGCTTCTGTGTAGTCTCTGACCTTATCTTAATTATTAATAAATACTATTTATTCTTTGTTTGTATTCATTGGGTTGATTATTAAGATGCCGTTCGTTGCTGTTGCAATCTGTTTGTCACCGTTAATTATTTGTTATCCACAGAGATATGGAATGCGATCTGCTGATGATTAAAATTGAAAAAGTAATTAATAAAAATGACCTTAAGGCATTTATCGCTTTTCCGTCATCACTTTATCCCGATGATCCAAACTGGATACCCCCTTTGTTCATTGAACGCAGCGAGCATTTGTCGGCGAAGAATCCGGGGACGGACCATATTATCTGGCAGGCGTGGGTAGCAAAAAAAGCGGGGCAGATAGTCGGGCGGATTACCGCGCAAATCGATACCTTGCACCGCGAGCGTTACGGTGACGATACCGGTCATTTTGGCATGATTGACTCCATTGATGATCCGCAGGTTTTTGCCGCTTTGTTTGGCGCAGCGGAAGCATGGTTGAAGTTACAAGGTGCCAGTATGATCAGCGGGCCTTTCAGCCTGAATATCAATCAGGAAAGCGGATTACTGATTGAAGGTTTCGACACTCCGTCCTGTGCGATGATGCCGCACGGTAAACCGTGGTATGCCGCGCATATTGAACAATTGGGTTATCACAAAGGTATTGATTTACTGGCGTGGTGGATGCAACGAACCGATCTCACTTTCTCTCCGACGCTAAAAAAACTTATGGATCAGGTACGCAAAAAGGTGACCATTCGTTGCATCAATCGTCAGCGGTTTGCCGAAGAGATGCAGATCCTGCGTGAGATTTTCAACTCTGGCTGGCAGCACAACTGGGGATTTGTGCCGTTTACCGAACATGAATTCGCTACCATGGGCGATCAACTAAAGTATCTGGTGCCGGACGATATGATCTACGTCGCCGAGATTGATTCTGCTCCCTGCGCGTTTATAGTCGGCTTGCCGAACATCAACGAGGCGATTGCCGATCTGAACGGATCGCTCTTTCCCTTCGGCTGGGCAAAATTGCTGTGGCGCTTAAAAGTCAGCGGTGTGCGAACTGCGCGAGTGCCGCTGATGGGCGTGCGTGACGAGTATCAGTTCAGCCGCATCGGCCCGGTGATTGCGCTGTTATTGATTGAAGCCTTACGCGATCCGTTTGCTCGCCGGAAGATCGATGCGCTGGAAATGTCATGGATCCTCGAAACCAATACAGGCATGAATAACATGCTGGAACGCATTGGAGCGGAGCCGTACAAGCGTTACCGATTGTATGAAAAGCAGATTTGATGGCAGTCACCCCTGCTTCATCTCCAGTGGCACCGCCGAGCGAATCAAATGGTGGCCTTCCAGTTCGATATCGTGGAGATTCTTTTTCACGGTCCGCACATGATCACGTGCGGCGCGCTGGGCGACGTGCGGCAGTCGCTGCAACACCGCGTTGTAGATCCGCGCATGTTGGCGATCGATCTGCTTTTTTTGCTGTGGTCGATGGTAGAGATTATTTACGCTGGCAAACACTGAATTAAACATCAGATCGGTCAATGATTGCAGCGTAAAAACTAGCACCTGATTGTGGGAAGCCTGACAAATGGCGAGATGGAAAGCGTGATCCAGTTGTGCATGTTCGATCAGCGAAATCTCTTTGTTGTTTTCACTGGCGGCGAGCATTTTTTCATAACAGCGGGTTATCAAAACAAAATCCGCCTGGGTTCCCAGCGTAGCTGCCAACCTTGCCGATTCGCCTTCCAGCAATGCGCGAACGTCGAGCAGATCGTACAGCGTTCGCGGCTGTGTACTGAACAGATGGATCAGCGGGCTGGTGTCCTGCACGCGATTAAGGCGTGCTACACGAGAATCGCGCCCCTGCGCTGTTTCAATAATCCCGCGTCCGCGCAGCACGGTCAGCCCTTCACGCAGTGCGGAACGCGAGAAGCCGAGCTTTTCACACAGTCGACGCTCCGAAGGAAGCGGCTGACCGACCTTCAGCACGCCGTCGATAATTAACCGTTCGATACTCTCTGCAACCACTTCGCAAATAGGGCGACGTTCATCTTTCATTCCCGGACCTCGTGCACAGGTAGGACCAATTTTTCTGTTCTTGATTCGCAAAACACGCACATCACGTAAGTGATTATGTTACATCAATTTAACATTAAGTTAACCAAGGCAAGGTCACAGAGCTGGAAAAAAAAATGGTCTGACCGGTAGCTAAAGAGATAGACGAAAACGAAAAGCCCGCTTAATAACTGTTCACAGAAGCAGCGCGCAAAAATCAGCTGCCACACAACACAACACAACAAAGCGAACCCTACTCATGAGCATCTTGTACGAAGAGCGTCTTGATGGCGCTTTACCCGATGTCGACCGTACATCGGTACTGATGGCACTGCGTGAGCATGTCCCTGGACTGGAGATCCTGCATACCGATGAGGAGATCATTCCTTACGAGTGTGACGGGTTGAGCGCGTATCGTACGCGTCCATTACTGGTTGTTCTGCCTAAGCAGATGGAACAGGTGACGGCGATTCTCGCTGTCTGCCACCGTTTGCATGTACCGGTAGTGACCCGTGGCGCAGGCACCGGGCTTTCTGGTGGCGCGCTGCCGCTGGAAAAAGGTGTGTTGTTGGTGATGGCGCGCTTTAAAGAGATCCTCGACATTAACCCCGTTGGTCGCCGTGCGCGTGTGCAGCCGGGCGTGCGTAACCTGGCGATCTCCCAGGCTGTTGCGTCGCATAATCTCTATTACGCGCCGGATCCTTCCTCACAAATCGCCTGTTCCATTGGCGGCAACGTGGCGGAAAACGCCGGGGGCGTCCACTGTCTGAAATATGGTCTGACCGTACATAACCTGCTGAAAATTGAAGTGCAAACGCTGGATGGCGAGGCACTAACGCTGGGATCGGACGCGCTGGATTCGCCCGGTTTTGACCTACTGGCGCTGTTCACCGGATCGGAAGGCATGCTCGGCGTGACCACCGAAGTGACGGTAAAACTGCTGCCGAAGCCCCCTGTGGCACGAGTTCTGTTAGCCAGCTTTGACTCGGTAGAAAAAGCCGGACTTGCGGTTGGCGACATCATCGCTAATGGCATTATCCCCGGCGGGCTGGAGATGATGGATAACCTGTCGATCCGCGCGGCGGAAGATTTTATTCATGCCGGTTATCCCGTCGACGCCGAAGCGATTTTGTTATGCGAGCTGGACGGCGTGGAGTCTGACGTACAGGAAGACTGCGAGCGGGTTAACGACATCTTGTTGAAAGCGGGCGCGACTGACGTCCGTCTGGCGCAGGATGAAGCGGAGCGCGTGCGTTTCTGGGCCGGTCGCAAAAATGCTTTTCCGGCGGTAGGACGTATCTCCCCGGATTACTACTGCATGGACGGCACCATCCCGCGCCGCGCGTTGCCTGGCGTACTGGAAGGCATTGCCCGTTTATCGCAGCAATATGATTTACGCGTTGCCAACGTCTTTCATGCCGGAGACGGCAATATGCACCCGTTAATCCTTTTCGATGCCAACGAACCCGGTGAATTCGCCCGTGCGGAAGAATTGGGTGGGAAGATCCTTGAACTCTGTGTTGAAGTAGGCGGCAGTATCAGTGGGGAACATGGCATCGGGCGCGAAAAAATCAATCAGATGTGCGCCCAGTTCAACAGTGATGAAATTACTACCTTTCATGCAGTCAAGGCGGCGTTTGATCCTGATGGTTTGCTGAACCCTGGGAAAAACATCCCCACACTGCACCGCTGCGCTGAATTTGGTGCCATGCACGTGCATCACGGTCATTTACCTTTCCCTGAACTGGAGCGTTTCTGATGCTACGCGAGTGTGATTACAGCCAGGTACTGCTGGAGCAGGTGAATCAGGCAATTAGCGATAAAACGCCGCTGGTGATTCAGGGAAGCAATAGCAAAGCCTTTTTAGGTCGTCCTGTCATCGGGCAAACGCTGGATGTGCGTTGCCATCGCGGCATTGTTAATTACGACCCGACCGAGCTGGTGATTACCGCGCGTGCCGGAACTCCGCTGGTGGCGATTGAAGCGGCGCTGGAGAGCGCGGGGCAAATGCTCCCCTGCGAGCCACCGCATTATGGTGACGAAGCCACCTGGGGCGGTATGGTCGCCTGCGGGCTGGCAGGGCCGCGTCGCCCGTGGAGTGGTTCGGTACGCGATTTTGTCCTCGGTACGCGCATTATTACCGGCACTGGAAAACATCTGCGCTTTGGTGGCGAAGTGATGAAAAACGTTGCCGGATACGATCTCTCGCGGTTAATGGCCGGAAGCTACGGCTGTCTTGGCGTGCTCACTGAAATCTCGATGAAAGTGTTGCCGCGACCGCGCGCCACACTGAGCTTGCGTCGGGAAATAAGCCTGCAAGAAGCCATGAGTGAAATCGCCCAGTGGCAACTCCAGCCATTACCCATTAGTGGCTTATGTTACTTCGACAATGCGTTGTGGATCCGCCTTGAAGGCGGTGAAGGATCGGTAAAAGCAGCACGTGAACTGCTGGGTGGCGAAGAGGTTGCGGGTCAGTTCTGGCAGCAATTGCGTGAACAACAACTGCCGTTCTTCTCATTACCGGGCACTTTATGGCGTATTTCCTTACCCACCGATGCGCCGATGATGGATTTACCCGGCGAGCAACTGATCGACTGGGGCGGCGCGTTACGTTGGCTGAAATCGACAGCCGATGACAATCAAATCCATCGCATTGCCCGCAACGCAGGCGGTCATGCGACCCGCTTTAGTGCCGGAGATGGTGGTTTTGCCCCGCTACCGGCTCCTTTATTCCGCTATCACCAGCAGCTTAAACAGCAGCTCGACCCTTGCGGCGTGTTTAACCCCGGTCGCATGTACGCGGAACTTTAAGGAGCAGGCTATGCAAACCCGGTTAACTGAAGAGATGCTTCAGAACGCGCGTGCGCTGGAAGCCGACAGCATCCTGCGCGCCTGTGTTCACTGTGGATTTTGTACCGCAACCTGCCCAACTTATCAGCTTTTAGGCGATGAACTGGACGGGCCGCGCGGGCGCATCTATCTGATTAAACAGGTGCTGGAGGGCAACGAAGTCACGCTTAAAACGCAGGAGCATCTCGATCGCTGTCTCACTTGTCGCAATTGTGAAACCACCTGTCCTTCTGGTGTGCGCTATCACAATTTGCTGGATATCGGGCGTGATATTGTCGAGCAGAAAGTGAAACGCCCACTGCCAGAACGAATGCTGCGCGAAGGGTTGCGCCAGGTTGTGCCGCGTCCGGCGGTCTTCCGTGCGCTGACGCAGGTAGGGCTGGTGCTGCGACCATTGTTACCAGAGCAAGTCAGAGCAAAATTGCCTGCTGAAACCGTGAAAGCCAAACCGCGTCCGCCGCTGCGCCATAAGCGCCGGGTTTTAATGCTGGAAGGCTGCGCCCAACCTACGCTTTCGCCCAATACCAACGCGGCAACTGCTCGTGTGTTGGATCGTCTGGGGATCAGCGTCATGCCAGCTAACGAAGCAGGCTGTTGTGGCGCGGTGGACTATCATCTTAATGCGCAAGAGAAAGGGCTGGCGCGGGCGCGAAATAATATTGATGCCTGGTGGCCCGCGATTGAAGCAGGTGCCGAGGCAATATTGCAAACAGCCAGTGGTTGCGGCGCGTTCGTCAAAGAGTATGGGCAGATGCTGAAAAACGATGCGTTGTATGCCGATAAAGCGCGTCAGGTCAGTGAACTGGCGGTCGATTTAGTCGAACTTCTGCGCGAGGAACCGCTGGAAAAACTGGCAATTCGCGGCGATAAAAAACTGGCTTTCCACTGCCCGTGTACCCTACAACATGCGCAAAAGCTGAACGGCGAAGTAGAAAAAGTGTTACTTCGTCTTGGATTTACCTTAACGGACGTTCCCGACAGCCATCTGTGCTGCGGGTCGGCGGGAACGTATGCATTAACGCATCCCGATCTGGCGCGCCAGCTGCGGGATAACAAAATGAATGCGCTGGAAAGCGGCAAACCGGAAATGATCGTCACCGCCAACATTGGTTGCCAGATGCATCTGGCGAGTGCCGGTCGTACCTCTGTGCGTCACTGGATTGAAATTGTAGAACAAGCCCTTGAAAAGGAATAACAAAATGAAAACTAAAGTCATTCTTAGCCAGCAAATGGCGAGTGCAATTATTGCCGCAGGTCAGGAAGAGGCGCAGAAAAATAACTGGTCTGTTTCCATTGCTGTTGCCGATGACGGCGGTCATCTGCTGGCGTTAAGTCGCATGGACGATTGCGCGCCGATTGCGGCTTACATCTCCCAGGAGAAAGCGCGTACCGCCGCGCTGGGGCGTCGTGAAACTAAGGGCTATGAAGAGATGGTGAACAACGGACGTACCGCGTTCGTGACTGCGCCGTTACTGACGTCGCTGGAAGGTGGCGTACCGGTTGTTGTGGATGGGCAAATTATTGGTGCCGTGGGCGTTTCTGGTTTAACCGGAGCACAGGATGCGCAGGTCGCGAAAGCGGCAGCAGCGGTGTTGGCGAAATAAGCGAAAACGAGGAGAGAAACAATGAGTCAAACCATAACCCAGGGCCGTTTACGCATTGACGCCGACTTTAAACGTTTTGTGGATGAAGAAGTTTTGCCTGGCGTGGAACTGGATGCTGCCGCGTTCTGGCGCAATGTTGATGAGATTGTTCACGATCTGGCACCAGAAAATCGTCAGTTGCTGGCAGACCGCGATCGCATTCAGGCGGCGCTTGATGAGTGGCATCGCAGCAATCCGGGGCCGGTAAAAGATAAAGCGGCCTATAAATCTTTCCTGCGTGAACTGGGCTACCTGATGCCACAGCCTGACCACGTTACGGTGGAAACCACGGGCATCGACAGCGAAATCACCAGTCAGGCGGGGCCACAGCTGGTGGTTCCGGCGATGAACGCCCGCTACGCGCTGAACGCGGCGAACGCTCGCTGGGGCTCACTGTACGATGCGTTATACGGCAGCGACATCATCCCGCAGGAAGGGGCGATGGTCAGCGGCTACGATCCGCAGCGTGGTGAGCAGGTTATCGCCTGGGTTCGGCGTTTCCTCGATGAATCACTACCGCTGGAAAATGGCAGCTATCAGGATGTGGTGGCGTTTAGCGTGGTCGACAAACAATTACGCATCCAGTTGAAAAATGGTAAAGAAAGCACGTTACGTACACCGGCACAGTTTGTCGGTTACCGTGGCGATGCCGCTGCGCCGACCTGCATTTTGCTGAAAAATAACGGCCTGCATATTGAGCTACAAATCGATGCCAACGGGCGGATTGGCAAAGACGATCCGGCGCACATCAACGATGTTATCGTCGAAGCGGCCATCAGTACCATTCTCGATTGCGAAGATTCGGTCGCAGCGGTTGATGCGGAAGATAAAATCCTACTGTACCGCAACCTGCTGGGCCTGATGCAGGGGACTCTGCAAGAGAAAATGGAGAAAAACGGTCGGCAAATCGTGCGTAAACTGAATGACGATCGTCAGTACACCGCCGCCGATGGCTCTGAAATTTCTCTGCACGGACGTTCGCTGCTGTTTATCCGCAACGTAGGTCATTTGATGACCATTCCTGTGATTTGGGACAGCGAAGGTAATGAAATTCCGGAAGGTATTCTTGATGGCGTCATGACTGGTGCGATTGCCCTCTACGACTTAAAAGTGCAGAAAAACTCGCGTACCGGCAGTGTTTATATTGTGAAACCGAAAATGCACGGTCCACAGGAAGTGGCTTTTGCCAACAAACTGTTTACCCGCATTGAGACAATGCTTGGTATGAAACCGAATACCCTGAAAATGGGCATTATGGATGAAGAACGCCGGACCTCGCTGAACTTGCGTAGCTGTATCGCTCAGGCGAGCAACCGCGTGGCGTTTATCAACACTGGCTTCCTCGACCGTACCGGCGATGAGATGCATTCGGTGATGGAAGCGGGCCCAATGTTGCGTAAAAACCAGATGAAATCGACGCCGTGGATCAAAGCCTACGAGCGTAATAACGTGCTTTCCGGCCTGTTTTGCGGGCTGCGCGGTAAAGCGCAAATCGGTAAAGGGATGTGGGCAATGCCGGACCTGATGGCAGACATGTACAGCCAGAAGGGCGACCAATTGCGTGCCGGGGCAAACACGGCCTGGGTTCCGTCGCCAACTGCCGCTACGCTCCATGCGCTGCACTACCACCAAACCAACGTACAGAGCGTGCAAGCCAACATTGCCCAGACCGAGTTCAATGCTGAATTTGAACCGCTGCTGGACGATCTGCTGACTATTCCGGTTGCTGAAAACGCTAACTGGTCAGTGGAAGAGATCCAACAAGAGCTGGATAACAACGTGCAGGGGATTCTGGGGTACGTGGTGCGTTGGGTGGAGCAGGGGATTGGTTGTTCAAAAGTACCCGATATTCACAACGTGGCGCTGATGGAAGACCGTGCAACGCTGCGTATCTCCAGCCAGCATATCGCCAACTGGTTACGTCACGGTATTCTGACCAAAGATCAGGTGCATGCGTCGCTGGAGAACATGGCGAAAGTGGTGGATCAGCAAAATGCTGGCGATCCGGCATATCGTCCGATGGCGGGGAATTTCGCTAACTCGTGTGCCTTTAAGGCTGCCAGCGATTTGATCTTCCTCGGCGTGAAACAGCCAAACGGCTATACCGAACCGTTATTACACGCCTGGCGTTTACGCGAAAAAGAAAGTCATTAATAGCGTCAAAAAAGCCCCGGCAAGTTTTATTGTCGGGGCTATGATAGTAACTGCGGTAGTACATTTATCCCGGAAATAACCGGAGCGATTATCAGGGTTTAACAATATTAAATACCCGTAGCGCATCACTAGCGGGATTAAAACAACAATATGGACATCTTAACGATACTCTGCACCTGTGTGTGCGGAACAGAAACCCTTACCCGATATACTTGTTATGCCAGAGGTAGCAATTGCGTTAGCGGCGTACTGTTGCTGTAAAGTATAACGCCTATATTTTACAGTTCAGTCCTCTTTTGCTTATTACAACCTTAAGTATATCAAGCATATAAAGATAATAAGAGACTGAACAATATGGTTACCTGGACCCAAATGTATATGCCGATGGGAGGACTGGGGCTATCCGCTCTGGTCGCCCTGATCCCGATAATATTCTTCTTCGTTGCACTCGCGGTATTACGTCTGAAAGGACATGTTGCCGGAGCAATAACCCTTATATTATCTATCCTGATTGCGATATTCGCCTTTAAAATGCCGATTGATATGGCATTTGCTGCTGCGGGCTATGGCTTTATTTATGGATTATGGCCTATTGCGTGGATTATTGTCGCGGCGGTATTCCTGTATAAATTAACCGTTGCCAGCGGCCAGTTTGATATTATCCGCAGTTCGGTTATCTCCATCACCGACGATCAGCGTTTGCAGGTGTTACTGATTGGTTTCTCCTTTGGCGCACTGCTGGAAGGAGCGGCTGGCTTTGGCGCGCCGGTGGCGATTACAGGTGCTCTGCTGGTGGGGCTGGGCTTCAAACCGTTATATGCGGCGGGGTTGTGTCTGATTGCCAACACTGCGCCGGTGGCGTTTGGTGCGTTGGGCGTGCCGATTCTGGTCGCTGGTCAGGTAACGGGAATCGATCCGTTTGATATTGGCGCAATGGCGGGACGTCAGTTACCGTTCCTGTCGGTTCTTGTGCCATTCTGGCTGGTGGCAATGATGGACGGTTGGAAAGGGGTGAAAGAGACCTGGCCAGCGGCGCTGGTTGCAGGGGGAAGCTTCGCTGTCACGCAGTTCTTTACCTCTAACTACATTGGTCCGGAACTGCCGGATATTACTTCGGCGCTGGTGAGTATTGTCTCACTCGCTTTATTCCTTAAAGTCTGGCGGCCGAAAAATACCGAAACGGCAATCAGCATGGGGCAATCCGCAGGTGCGATGGTGGTAAATAAGCCATCTTCTGGCGGTCCCGTGCCTTCAGAATATAGTCTGGGGCAAATCATTCGTGCATGGTCACCGTTTTTAATCTTAACGGTACTGGTTACCATCTGGACGATGAAACCATTTAAAGCGTTATTTGCTCCGGGCGGTGCGTTTTATTCGCTGGTGATTAATTTCCAGATCCCTCATTTGCATCAACAAGTGTTGAAAGCGGCACCCATTGTCGCTCAGCCAACGCCAATGGATGCGGTGTTTAAATTCGACCCTCTCTCCGCTGGCGGCACCGCTATTTTTATTGCGGCGATTATCTCGATCTTCATCCTCGGCGTGGGGATCAAGAAAGGTATTGGTGTCTTTGCCGAAACGCTAATTAGCCTGAAGTGGCCGATACTGTCGATTGGCATGGTGCTGGCGTTCGCCTTCGTCACCAACTATTCCGGTATGTCCACCACGCTGGCGCTGGTACTGGCGGGCACAGGCGTGATGTTCCCGTTCTTCTCACCGTTCCTTGGCTGGTTGGGTGTATTTCTCACGGGTTCGGATACGTCTTCTAACGCCCTGTTTGGTTCACTGCAATCAACGACGGCGCAGCAAATCAACGTCTCTGACACCCTGCTGGTGGCAGCAAACACCAGCGGTGGCGTGACCGGCAAGATGATCTCCCCGCAATCTATCGCCGTGGCCTGTGCCGCGACAGGTATGGTGGGCCGAGAATCTGAACTGTTCCGCTACACCGTGAAGCACAGTCTGATTTTTGCCAGCGTTATCGGCATTATCACCCTGCTGCAGGCGTATGTGTTTACCGGGATGTTAGTTTCGTAAATCAATAAAGCCGGATGATCGTTAATATCATCCGGCTTCATTTACATTATTCTGTCTTATTAATTTAAAATCATTTCCTGCTTTATTATCTATACAGTAATAATGTATTGCATTCAGATAACATACTAAATAATTAAGGGTGTGAGAACATCTGTTTTTTTATCACGCAAAACAAGTCTGTATTAATTATGTTCGCTTGATGAGCAAACACCGTTCTATCTGTTGCTTTTGCAATCTAAATCGTTAAAACTATCAACGAATTTATATGGTTACGCTGTGAAAAGTTGTTGATTTTTTGTTTGTTGAAATTTCGTAAAAATAACCTGACAGATATCGTATAGGGGATATTCTTATAGATTTCACCTGTTTTTCTATAAATGATGCCGTTTTCTTAAGAATGGAGGAAGTTATTAGAGAAAATAAAGCATAAAACTATTTTCCCAGTTACAAATTCTTTAATTTTATTTTGTCACTTGCGTTATTAATGAATAAGAAATTTAAATATAAAAAATCGCTTTTAGCGGCTATTTTAAGCGCAACCTTATTAACCGGTTGTGATGGCGGTGGTTCAGGATCGTCCTCCGATACGCCGTCTGTAGATTCTGGAGCAGGGACTTTGCCGGAAGTGAAACCCGATCCAATACCAACCCCGGAACCGACACCTGAGCCGACGCCGGACCCAGAACCTACACCAGACCCGACACCCGATCCAGAGCCGACACCAGAACCGGAGCCAGAACCTGTTCCTACGAAAACGGGGTATCTGACCCTGGGCGGAAGCCAGCGGGTAACTGGTGCTACCTGTAATGGTGAATCCAGCGACGGCTTTACCTTTACGCCAGGCAATACCGTGAGTTGTGTGGTGGGCAGTACGACCATTGCAACATTCAACACCCAGTCAGAGACTGCGCGTAGCCTGCGTGCGGTTGACAAAGTGTCGTTTAGTCTTGAGGACGCGCAGGAGCTGGCGGATTCTGCAAATAAGAAAACCAACGCCATCTCTCTGGTGACGTCCAGCGACAGTTGCCCCGCAGATGCAGAACAGCTTTGTCTTACTTTCTCGTCAGTGGTTGATCGCGCGCGTTTTGAAAAACTGTATAAGCAAATTGATCTGGCAATAAACGATTTCAGCAAGCTGGTCAATGAAGAGGTGGAAAACAATGCTGCGACTGATAAAGCGCCGTCCACCCATACCTCAACGGTAGTGCCAGTCACGACAGAGGGAACAAAACCGGATCTGAACGCGTCCTTTGTGTCGGCTAACGCGGAACAGTTTTATCAGTATCAACCAACTGAAATCATTCTTTCCGAAGGCCATCTGGTGGATAGCCTGGGGAACGGTGTTGCTGGCGTAGACTACTACACCAATTCAGGCCGTGGCGTAACTGACGAAAACGGTAAATTCTCCTTTAGCTGGGGCGAAACCATCTCCTTTGGTATCGATACCTTTGAACTGGGCTCAGTACGCGGCAATAAGTCGACTATTGCGCTGACTGAATTGGGTGATGAAGTTCACGGCGCGAATGTTGATCAGCTTATCCACCGCTATTCGAAAGCCGGACAAAATAATACCCGAGTTGTTCCGGACGATGTACGCAAGATCTTTGCCGAATATCCCAACGTCATCAACGAGATTATCAATCTCTCGTTATCCAATGGCGCGACGCTGGATGAAGGCGATCAAAACGTTGTGCTGCCTAACGAATTTATCGAGCAGTTTAAGACGGGTCAGGCCAAAGAGATCGATACCGCGATTTGTGCGAAAACCGACGGTTGTAACGAGGCTCGCTGGTTCTCGCTGACGACGCGCAATGTTAATGACGGCCAGATTCAGGGCGTTATCAACAAGCTGTGGGGCGTGGATACGAACTACCAGTCTGTCAGCAAGTTCCATGTATTCCATGACTCTACCAACTTCTATGGCAGCACGGGAAATGCGCGCGGTCAGGCGGTGGTGAATATCTCCAACGCGGCATTCCCGATTCTGATGGCGCGTAATGATAAAAACTACTGGCTGGCGTTTGGCGAAAAACGCGCCTGGGATAAAAACGAGCTGGCGTACATTACGGAAGCGCCTTCCATTGTGCAGCCAGAGAACGTAACGCGCGATACCGCCACCTTCAATCTGCCGTTTATTTCGCTGGGGCAAGTCGGTGAGGGCAAACTGATGGTTATCGGTAACCCGCACTACAACAGCATTTTGCGTTGCCCGAATGGTTACAGCTGGGCCGGTGGTGTTAATGATAAAGGTGAGTGTACGCTCAGCGGTGATTCAGATGACATGAAGCACTTCATGCAGAACGTACTGCGCTATCTGTCAAACGACATCTGGCAGCCAAATACCAAGAGCACAATGACCGTGGGTACGAACCTGGAAAACGTTTATTTCAAAAATCATGGCCAGGTTACGGGGAGCCGTGCTGCGTTTGGCTTCCATCCGGATTTCGCAGGTATTTCTGTTAAACATTTGACCAGCTATGGCGATCTGAATCCGGAAGAAGTTCCGTTGCTGATCCTCAACGGCTTTGAATATGTGACTCAGTGGTCTGGTGATCCCTATGCAGTGCCTCTACGTGCAGATACCAGCAAACCGAAGCTGAGCCAGCAGGATGTGACCGATCTGATAGCCTATCTGGACAAAGGCGGTTCGGTGCTGATCATGGAAAACGTGATGAGCAATCTTAAGGAAGAGAGCGCGTCTGGCTTTGTGCGCCTGCTTGATGCCGCAGGCCTGTCAATGGCACTGAACAAGTCGGTGGTGAATAATGATCCTCAAGGGTATCCGAACCGCGTTCGTCAGCAGCGCGCAACGGGCATTTGGGTCTATGAACGTTATCCTGCCGTAGACGGTGCGTTGCCATACTCCATCGATAGCGAGACAGGGGAAGTTAAGTGGAAATATCAGGTAGATAACAAACCTGATGACAAACCGAAGCTGGAAGTTGCCAGCTGGCTGGAAGATGTAGATGGCAAACAGGAAACGCGCTATGCCTTTATTGATGAGGCGGAGTTTAAAACCAAAGAGTCTCTGGAGGCTGCAAAGGCAAAAATCTTTGAGAAGTTTCCTGGATTACAGGAGTGTAAGGACTCGGCATACCACTATGAGGTCAACTGCCTGGAATATCGTCCTGGCACGGGGGTTCCGGTTACTGGTGGCATGTATGTTCCGCGCTATACGCAACTGAATCTTGACGCCAACACGGCGAAAGCGATGGTGCAGGCTGCGGATTTAGGCACCAACATTCAGCGCCTGTATCAGCATGAGCTTTATTTCCGTACTAAAGGCAGTAAAGGTGAGCGTCTGAACAGCGTCGATCTGGAGCGTTTGTACCAGAACATGTCGGTCTGGTTGTGGAACGATACGGCTTATCGTTATGAAGAAGGCAAAAATGACGAGCTGGGCTTTAAAACGTTCACCGAGTTCCTGAACTGCTACGCCAATGATGCCTATGCAGGTGGCACCAAGTGTTCTGCAGATCTGAAAAAATCGCTGATCGATAACAAGATGATCTACGGTGAAGGCAGCAAAGCAGGCATGATGAACCCGAGCTACCCGCTCAACTATATGGAAAAACCGCTGACGCGCCTGATGCTGGGCCGTTCCTGGTGGGATCTGAACATCAAAGTTGATGTCGAGAAGTATCCGGGAGCGGTATCGGAAGAGGGGCAGAACGTTACTGAAACCATCAGCCTGTACTCGAATCCGACCAAATGGTTTGCGGGTAACATGCAATCTACCGGCCTGTGGGCACCGGCCCAGCAGGACGTCACCATTAAGTCTTCGGCGTCAGTCCCTGTGACCGTCACCGTGGCGCTGGCTGACGACCTGACCGGACGTGAGAAGCATGAAGTTGCGCTGAACCGTCCGCCAAGAGTGACTAAAACGTACTCTCTGGACGCTAGCGGTACGGTGAAGTTCAAGGTGCCTTACGGTGGCCTGATTTATATCAAGGGCAATAGCTCTACCAATGAATCTGCCAGCTTCACCTTTACTGGCGTGGTAAAAGCACCGTTCTATAAAGACGGCGCATGGAAAAACGATCTGAACTCTCCTGCGCCGTTGGGCGAGCTGGAATCAGACGCTTTCGTCTACACCACGCCGAAGAAGAACCTTGAGGCCAGCAATTTCACTGGTGGCGTAGCAGAATTCGCTAAAGATCTGGATACCTTTGCCAGCTCGATGAATGACTTCTACGGTCGTAATGATGAAGACGGTAAGCACCGGATGTTTACCTATAAAAACTTGACGGGCCACAAGCATCGTTTCACCAACGATGTGCAGATCTCCATCGGTGATGCGCATTCGGGTTATCCGGTAATGAACAGCAGCTTCTCGACGAACAGCACCACGCTGCCGACGACGCCGCTGAACGACTGGCTGATTTGGCACGAAGTCGGTCATAACGCTGCAGAAACACCGCTGAACGTACCGGGTGCAACTGAAGTGGCGAACAACGTGCTGGCGCTGTACATGCAGGATCGCTATCTCGGCAAGATGAACCGTGTTGCTGACGATATTACCGTTGCGCCGGAATATCTGGAGGAGAGCAATGGTCAGGCATGGGCGCGCGGCGGTGCGGGTGACCGTCTGCTGATGTACGCGCAGCTGAAGGAATGGGCAGAGAAAAACTTTGATATCAAGCAGTGGTATCCAGAAGGCTCTCTGCCAGCGTTCTACAGCGATCGTGAAGGGATGAAAGGCTGGAACCTGTTCCAGTTGATGCACCGTAAAGCACGCGGCGATGATGTTGGCAAAACCAAGTTTGGCGAAAGAAATTACTGTGCCGAATCCAACGGTAACGCTGCCGACAAGCTGATGCTGTGTGCATCCTGGGTCGCCCAGACGGATCTTTCGGAGTTCTTTAAGAAATGGAATCCGGGCGCGAATGCTTACCAGCTGCCGGGGGCGAGCGAGATGAGCTTCGAGGGCGGTGTGAGCCAGTCGGCGTACAACACGCTGGCGTCACTCAAGCTGCCGAAACCGGAACAGGGACCGGAAACCATTAATCAGGTTACCGAGCATAAGATGTCAGCTGAGTAAGCCTGTATGCCGGATAAGGCGTTCACGCCGCATCCGGCATGAAATAAGGCGCACCGGGTTGCGCCAGCTTATCGGGCCTGGAGGAAAGCCGTATGGCATACACCTGCAGGCCCGCATCCGGCAAGTTACAACAAATAACCTTTAACCATGCTTTTTGATGTTTTTCAGCAATACCCTGCGGCGATGCCCGTCCTGGCAACCGTCGGAGGATTGATCATCGGCAGTTTTTTGAATGTGGTGATTTGGCGTTACCCCATCATGCTGCGCCAACAAATAGCGGAGTTTCACGGTGAAATGTCGAGTGCGCAGTCAAAAATAAGCCTTGCGCTGCCGCGTTCGCACTGTCCGCATTGCCAGCAGACTATCCGCGTTCGTGACAATATTCCGCTGCTCTCCTGGTTGATGCTCAAAGGGCGCTGCCGTGATTGTCAGGCGAAAATCAGCAAGCGTTATCCGCTGGTGGAGTTATTGACGGCACTCGCTTTTTTGCTGGCGAGTCTGGTCTGGCCGGAAAGTGGATGGGGGCTGGCGGTGATGATATTATCCGCCTGGCTGATTGCCGCGAGCATCATCGACCTTGATAACCAATGGCTGCCCGATGTTTTTACTCAGGGCGTATTGTGGACAGGACTGATTGCGGCATGGGCGCAACAGAGCCCGTTAACGCTACAAGACTCAGTCACCGGCGCTCTGGTGGGGTTTATTACGTTTTACTCCCTGCGCTGGATAGCCGGAATAGTTCTGCGTAAAGAAGCATTAGGCATGGGCGATGTATTACTCTTCGCCGCGTTAGGTGGCTGGGTGGGCGCGTTGTCGCTGCCCAATGTGGCTTTAATCGCCTCATGCTGCGGCCTGATATATGCCGTTATTACAAAAAGAGGATCAACCACACTGCCTTTTGGACCGTGTTTAAGTCTGGGCGGTATAGCAACACTTTATCTACAGGCATTGTTTTAATGATAACCCCGTCATTATCAAAGTGACATTTTAACTCTTATTAATAACCTTAGAGATTATTTACCATGTCGATAAAACAGATGCCAGGGAGGGTATTAATATCGCTATTATTGAGCGCTACAGGATTATTAAGTGGCTGTGCCAGCCATAATGAAAATGCCAGTTTACTGGCGAAAAAACAGGCGCAAAATATCAGCCAAAACCTGCCGATTAAATCTGCGGGTTATACCTTAGTGCTGGCGCAAAGCAGCGGCACGACGGTAAAAATGACCATCATCAGCGAAGCGGGTGCTCAGACCACGCAGACGCCTGACGCCTTTTTAACCAGCTACCAACGACAAATGTGTGCAGACCCAACGGTGAAATTAATGATCACCGAGGGAATTAATTACAGCATAACGATTAATGATACACGTACAGGTAACCAGTATCAGCGGAAACTGGATCGCACTACTTGTGGAATAGTCAAAGCATAACGTCGGGTATATAAATTGGCGCGGGTTGTTTTTCGTGACGCACGAATTTATCTCATTCAATGGCTGACAAAAATTCGTCACACTCTTAACCAGAGACAATCTCTTAATACAGACAAAGAGCATCTGCGAAAAATTGTACGCGCGATGTTCTGGCTGATGCTGCTTATTATTTCTGCAAAAGTGGCGCATTCACTCTGGCGCTATTTCTCCTTTTCTGCGGAATATACGGCGGTTTCCCCATCGGCGAATAAACCGCCCCGTGCAGATGCAAAAACGTTCGATAAAAATGACGTGCAATTAATCAGCCAGCAAAACTGGTTTGGCAAATATCAGCCCGTCGCCGCACCGGTAAAACAACCTGAACCTGTGCCTGTGGCAGAAACACGTCTTAATGTGGTGCTGCGCGGGATCGCCTTTGGTGCCAGACCTGGCGCGGTTATTGAAGAAGGCGGCAAACAGCAGGTCTATTTGCAGGGGGAACGGCTTGGTTCTCACAACGCGGTGATTGAGGAAATCAACCGCGACCATGTGATGCTGCGTTATCAGGGGAAAATGGAACGTCTGAGTCTGGCAGAGGAGGAACGCCCCCCTGTGGCGGTGACCAGCAAAAAAGCCGCCAGTGACGAAGCAAAGCAAGCTGTTGCTGAACCTGCTGTCAGTGCGCCAGTTGAGATTCCGACTGCCGTGCGTCAGGCACTGGCGAAAGATCCGCAGAAAATTTTTAACTATATCCAGCTTACGCCTGTGCGTAAGGAGGGGATTGTCGGTTATGCAGTGAAGCCGGGGGCAGATCGTTCTCTGTTCGATGCCAGCGGTTTTAAGGAAGGCGATATCGCCATTGCGCTCAATCAGCAGGATTTCACTGATCAACGAGCAATGATTGCTCTGATGCGGCAGTTACCTTCAATGGATTCCATTCAACTTACGGTTTTACGCAAGGGTGCGCGCCACGACATTTCCATCGCGCTGCGCTAACCGCATTTAATCCAGGAGAATCATTCATCGTGTTTTGGCGTGATATTACGTTGTCGGTCTGGCGTAAGAAGACAACTGGCCTCAAAACAAAAAAGCGTTTACTGCCGCTGGTGTTGGCAGCGGCATTATGCAGTTCACCGGTCTGGGCGGAAGAAGCCACTTTCACCGCTAATTTTAAAGATACCGACCTGAAATCGTTCATCGAAACCGTCGGCGCTAACCTTAATAAAACCATCATTATGGGGCCGGGCGTTCAGGGGAAAGTGAGTATTCGCACTATGACGCCGCTCAATGAACGCCAGTATTACCAGTTATTCCTTAACCTGCTGGAAGCACAGGGGTATGCCGTCGTACCGATGGAAAACGACGTGCTGAAGGTGGTGAAATCCAGTGCCGCGAAAGTCGAGCCGCTGCCGCTGGTTGGTGAAGGCAGCGACAACTACGCGGGCGATGAAATGGTCACCAAAGTCGTGCCGGTACGTAATGTGTCGGTACGCGAGCTGGCACCGATTCTGCGCCAGATGATCGACAGCGCAGGCTCAGGCAACGTTGTTAATTACGATCCCTCCAACGTAATTATGCTCACCGGACGCGCCTCCGTCGTGGAGCGGCTGACAGAAGTGATCCAGCGTGTGGATCACGCGGGAAATCGCACTGAAGAGGTGATCCCGCTGGATAACGCCTCGGCTTCGGAAATCGCCCGCGTGCTGGAAAGCCTGACGAAAAACAGCGGCGAGAACCAGCCTGCAACGCTGAAATCACAGATTGTCGCCGACGAACGCACCAACAGTGTGATTGTCAGTGGTGACCCGGCCACGCGGGACAAAATGCGCCGCCTGATCCGTCGTCTGGACTCAGAAATGGAGCGCAGCGGCAACAGCCAGGTGTTCTATCTCAAATACAGCAAAGCCGAAGATCTGGTCGATGTGTTGAAACAGGTCAGCGGCACGCTCACAGCGGCTAAAGAAGAGGCGGAAGGCACGGTTGGTAGCGGGCGTGAGGTTGTCTCCATCGCCGCCAGCAAACACAGTAATGCCCTGATTGTCACCGCGCCGCAGGACATCATGCAGTCGCTGCAAAGCGTGATTGAACAACTGGATATTCGCCGTGCTCAGGTGCACGTCGAGGCGTTGATCGTGGAAGTTGCCGAAGGTAGCAATATCAATTTCGGCGTGCAGTGGGCGTCGAAAGATGCCGGATTAATGCAGTTTGCTAACGGTACGCAGATCCCTATCGGTACGCTGGGCGCAGCCATTTCTCAGGCGAAACCGCAGAAAGGCTCCACGGTGATCAGCGAAAACGGTGCCACCACCATTAACCCGGATACTAACGGCGATCTCTCCACGCTCGCCCAGCTTCTTTCTGGCTTTAGCGGTACGGCGGTTGGCGTGGTGAAAGGCGACTGGATGGCGCTGGTACAGGCGGTTAAAAACGACTCCAGCTCGAACGTGCTCTCCACGCCGAGCATCACCACGCTGGACAACCAGGAAGCCTTCTTCATGGTGGGCCAGGACGTTCCGGTATTAACTGGATCTACCGTTGGCTCCAATAACAGCAATCCTTTCAACACGGTAGAGAGGAAAAAAGTCGGCATCATGCTGAAAGTCACGCCGCAGATTAACGAAGGTAACGCGGTACAGATGGTGATTGAGCAGGAAGTGTCGAAGGTGGAAGGACAGACCAGCCTCGACGTCGTGTTTGGCGAGCGCAAACTGAAAACCACCGTGCTGGCAAACGATGGTGAGCTGATCGTGCTTGGCGGTTTGATGGACGACCAGGCGGGAGAAAGCGTGGCGAAAGTGCCGCTGCTGGGCGATATCCCGTTGATTGGTAACCTGTTTAAATCGACGGCGGATAAAAAAGAAAAACGTAACCTGATGGTGTTTATCCGCCCGACCATTCTGCGTGATGGTATGGCGGCAGACGGCGTGTCGCAGCGCAAATATAACTACATGCGCGCCGAGCAGATCTATCGCGATGAGCAAGGCTTAAGCCTGATGCCGCACACCGCGCAGCCGGTACTGCCAGCGCAAAATCAGGCTCTACCGCCGGAAGTTCGTGCGTTCCTTAATGCCGGGAGAACGCGTTAATGGTGCCTGTAGCACAGGAAACCACCGCTAACACCGTGCGTCTGCCCTACAGTTTCAGCCGTCGGTTTAGCCTGGTGGCATGGTGCGAAGCGTCGCTGGAGATCCTCCATGTGCATCCGTTGTCACTCTCTGTTTTGCAGGAGCTGCAGCGGGGGCTGAACGCGTCTTTTACGCTGCGGCAAATCGACGAGGCCGAATTTGAACAGCGGCTGAATGCGGTCTGGCAGCGTGACTCTTCCGAGGCTCGCCAGCTGATGGAAGATCTCGGTTCTGCCGAGGACTTTTTTACCCTCGCGGAAGAACTGCCGGAAACGGAAGATCTGCTGGAAAGTGACGACGATGCGCCGATCATCAAACTGATCAACGCCATGCTGGCAGAGGCGATTAAAGAAGGCGCTTCGGATATCCACATCGAGACGTTTGAAAAGAGTCTGGTGATCCGTTTTCGCGTTGACGGCACATTACATGAAATGCTGCGTCCGGGGCGCAAACTGGCCTCGCTGCTGGTATCGCGTATTAAGGTGATGGCACGGCTGGATATCGCCGAAAAACGCGTACCGCAGGATGGGCGCATTGCGCTGCTGCTGGGCGGTCGGGCGATTGACGTGCGTGTCTCCACCATGCCTTCCGCCTGGGGCGAGCGCGTGGTGCTGCGACTGCTGGACAAAAACCAGGCCCGCCTGACGCTGGAGCGTCTGGGGTTGAGCCATGAACTGACCGCGCAGTTGCGCCAGCTACTGCACAAACCGCACGGCATCTTTCTGGTGACGGGGCCGACAGGTTCCGGCAAAAGCACCACGCTGTACGCCGGATTGCAGGAGCTGAACAACCACTCGCGCAACATTCTCACGGTTGAAGACCCCATCGAATACATGATTGAAGGGATCGGTCAGACACAGGTTAACACCCGCGTCGGCATGACCTTCGCCCGTGGCCTGCGCGCGATTTTGCGTCAGGACCCGGATGTGGTGATGGTCGGTGAAATCCGCGATACCGAAACCGCAGAAATCGCCGTCCAGGCGTCATTGACCGGACACCTGGTACTTTCCACGCTGCATACCAACACGGCGGTGGGGGCGATCACGCGTTTGCAGGATATGGGCGTTGAGCCTTTCCTGCTCTCTTCCAGCCTGACGGGCGTGATGGCGCAGCGACTTGTTCGCACACTGTGCACCGACTGCCGCCAGCCCGCGCCTGCCACTGATGAAGAAAAACGCCTGCTGGGAATTACCGATGTGCGTACCGTCACGCTGTACCATCCGCAGGGCTGCCCCGCCTGTAATCACAAAGGTTTTCGCGGGCGTACTGCCATCCATGAGCTGATCGTGGTAGACGCCACATTGCGTGATTTGATCCACCGTCAGGCCGGGGAACTGGAGCTGGAACGTTATGTCCGGCAACACTCTGCGGGTATCCGCAGCAACGGCATTGAGAAAGTGCTCGCCGGAGAAACCTCTCTCGATGAAGTGCTGCGGGTAACAATGGAGGCGTAATGTAATGGCACTGTTTTACTATCAGGCGTTACAGCGTAATGGTCGCAAAACCAAAGGCATGATTGAGGCGGATTCCGCGCGTCATGCCCGCCAGTTGTTGCGCGGTAATGAGCTTATCCCCGTACACATTGAAGCCCGGATGAATGCTTCGTCAGGGGGAATGTTGCAGCGTTGGCGACACGCACATCGTCGCGTGGCGGCGGCAGATTTGGCGCTGTTCACGCGCCAACTGGCAACGCTGGTGCAGGCAGCAATGCCGCTGGAAACCTGCTTACAGGCGGTCAGTGAGCAAAGTGAAAAACTGCATGTAAAAAGCCTCGGAATGGCGCTACGCAGCCGGATTCAGGAAGGTTACACCCTGTCGGACAGCCTGCGCGAACATCCCCGCGTCTTTGACTCCCTGTTTTGTTCGATGGTGGCTGCCGGAGAAAAATCCGGGCATCTCGACGTGGTGCTCAATCGCCTGGCGGATTACACCGAACAGCGACAGCGCCTGAAATCACGCCTGCTGCAGGCCATGCTCTATCCGCTGGTACTGCTGGTGGTGGCAACGGGCGTGGTCACTATTTTGCTGACGGCGGTGGTGCCGAAAATTATCGAACAGTTTGATCATCTCGGACACGCGCTGCCTGCCTCCACCCGCGCTCTTATCGCTATGAGCGACGCGTTGCAGACCAGCGGCGTTTACTGGCTGGCAGGTCTGCTGGGGCTTCTGGTGCTGGGGCAACGATTACTCAAAAATCCTGCTATGCGCCTGTGCTGGGATAAAACCTTGCTGCGCCTGCCCGTGACCGGGCGTGTTGCGCGCGGACTGAATACGGCGCGTTTTTCCCGCACGTTAAGCATCCTCACCGCCAGCAGTGTTCCGCTACTGGAAGGCATTCAGACCGCCGCTGCCGTGTCGGCAAATCGCTATGTCGAGCAACAACTGCTGCTGGCGGCAGATCGCGTCCGCGAAGGAAGCAGCTTGCGCGCTGCGCTGGCGGAGTTGCGCCTGTTCCCGCCGATGATGCTGTACATGATCGCCTCCGGCGAACAGAGCGGTGAACTGGAAACCATGCTTGAACAGGCCGCAGTCAACCAGGAACGGGAATTTGATACCCAGGTGGGGCTGGCGTTGGGGCTGTTTGAGCCTGCTCTGGTGGTGATGATGGCGGGTGTGGTGCTGTTTATCGTCATCGCCATCCTCGAGCCGATGCTGCAACTGAACAATATGGTTGGAATGTAATTTACGGAGTTATCACATGAATTCGTTATCCCGCACACAAAAACCACGGGCAGGTTTTACCCTGCTGGAAGTGATGGTGGTGATTGTTATTCTTGGCGTCCTGGCAAGTCTGGTGGTGCCTAACCTTTTGGGCAACAAAGAGAAAGCAGATCGGCAAAAAGCCATCAGCGATATCGTGGCGCTGGAGAACGCGCTGGATATGTATCGACTGGATAACGGGCGTTATCCGACCACCGAACAGGGGCTTGAGGCGCTGATCCAGCAACCGGCCAATATGGCGGACGCCCGCAACTACCGTCCTGGTGGATACATCAAACGGCTGCCAAAGGATCCGTGGGGCAATGATTATCAGTATCTCAGCCCGGGTGAAAAAGGACTGTTTGATGTTTACACCTTAGGGGCGGATGGTCAGGAAAACGGGGAAGGTGCTGGCGCAGATATCGGTAACTGGAATTTGCAGGAGTTTCAGTAATCAGTGCCCAAACGCGGATTCACTCTTCTGGAAATCATGCTGGTGATTTTCCTTATCGGCCTTGCCAGTGCGGGCGTGGTACAGACTTTTTCGACCGATTCTGAATCGCCCGCGAAAAAAGCGGCGCAGGATTTTCTGACTCGCTTTGCGCAGTTTAAGGACAGGGCAGTGATCGAAGGACAAACACTCGGTGTACTAATCGATCCTCCTGGCTATCAGTTTATGCAGCGTCGTCACGGGCAGTGGCTGCCCGTTTCTACGACCCGCTTATCGGCACAGGTTACGGTGGCGAAACAGGTGCAAATGCTGCTACAACCCGGCAGTGATATCTGGCAGAAGGAATATGCGCTGGAGCTGCAACGCCGTCGCCTGACGCTGCACGATATTGAACTGGAGCTGCAAAAAGAGGCGAAAAAGAAGACGCCGCAGATCCGTTTTTCGCCTTTTGAACCCGCCGCGCCGTTTACGCTGCGCTTCTACTCGGCGGCGCAAAACGCGTGTTGGGCGGTAAAGCTGGCGCACGATGGCGCGTTATCCCTCAATCAATGTGATGAGAGGATGCCATGAAGCGCGGATTTACCTTGCTGGAAGTGATGATCGCACTGGCGATTTTTGCGCTGGCTGCCACGGCGGTATTACAGATCGCCAGCGGCGCGCTGAGTAATCAGCAAATTCTTGAGGAAAAAACGGTAGCGGGCTGGGTAGCTGAAAACCAGACCGCACTGCTCTACCTGATGACCCGCGAACAACGGGCGGTCAGGCATCAGGGCGAGAGCGATATGGCAGGAAGCCGCTGGTTCTGGCGAACCACACCACTGAATACCGGTAATGCGCTGCTCCAGGCGGTGGATATTGAAGTCAGTCTTCATGAAGACTTTTCGTCAGTGATTCAGTCACGACGCGCCTGGTTTAGCGCCGTGGGAGGCCAACAGTGAAAAGGACTCGCGCTGGTTTCACGTTACTGGAAATGCTGGTGGCGATAGCCATTTTTGCCTCACTGGCACTGATGGCACAGCAGGTGACAAACGGCGTCACACGCGTGAATAGCGCCGTCGCCGGACACGATCAAAAACTGAACCTCATGCAGCAAACGATGAGTTTTCTGACCCACGATCTGACACAAATGATGCCGCGTCCGGTAAGAGGCGATCAGGGTCAGCGAGAACCTGCGTTACTGGCGGGCGCTGGCGTGCTGGCCTCTGAGAGTGAAGGAATACGCTTTGTGCGCGGCGGTGTGGTTAATCCATTGATGCGTCTGCCGCGCAGTAATCTGCTCACCGTCGGTTACCGCATTCATGACGGTTATCTCGAACGGTTAGCCTGGCCGCTGACCGATGCCGCAGGCAGCGTGAAGCCAACAACGCAAAAGTTGATTCCGGCGGATTCACTTCGTTTGCAGTTTTACGACGGCACTCGCTGGCAGGAAACCTGGTCATCAGTGCAGGCGATCCCTGTGGCAGTGCGCATGACTCTGCATTCGCCGCAATGGGGCGAGATTGAACGCATCTGGTTGTTACGCGGGCCGCAATTATCATGATCACCTCACCACCAAAACGCGGAATGGCACTGGTCGTGGTGCTGGTATTGCTGGCGGTCATGATGCTGGTAACCATCACGCTTTCCGGGCGGATGCAGCAACAACTTGGGCGAACGCGCAGCCAGCAGGAGTACCAGCAGGCGCTGTGGTATAGCGCCAGTGCAGAAAGCCTGGCGCTGAGCGCACTCAGTCTGAGCCTGAAAAATGAAAAGCGCGTGCATCTGGCGCAGCCGTGGGCTTCCGGCCCTCGTTTGTTGCCACTGCCGCAGGGGCAAATTGCCGTCACTCTGCGTGACGCTCAGGCCTGCTTTAACCTGAATGCCCTTGCTCAACCAACAACGGCGTCGCGTCCGCTCGCGGTACAACAACTGATTGCCCTGATCTCGCGCCTGGATGTGCCTGCTTATCGGGCCGAACTGATAGCCGAAAGCCTGTGGGAATTTATTGACGAGGACCGCAGCGTGCAGACGCGTCTGGGCCGTGAAGACAGCGAGTATCTCGCCCGTTCGGTACCGTTCTACGCCGCGAATCAACCGCTGACCGATATCAGCGAAATGCGCGTGGTACAGGGAATGGACGCCGGACTTTATCAAAGACTGAAACCGCTGGTCTGTGCGCTGCCGATGACCCACCAGCAAATCAACATCAACACCTTAGACGTCACGCAAAGTGTGATTCTTGAGGCGCTGTTTGACCCGTGGTTAAGCCCTGTTCAGGCGCGGGCGTTATTACAACAACGTCCGGCGAAGGGCTGGGAAGATGTCGATCAGTTTCTCGCACAGCCGCTACTCGCTGACGTCGATGAGCGTACTAAAAAACAGCTAAAAACCGTCCTGAGCGTGGACAGCAATTACTTCTGGCTGCGTTCAGATATCACCATGAATGAGATTGAACTGACGATGAATTCGTTAATTGTCCGCATGGGCCCACAACACTTTTCGGTTCTCTGGCATCAGACAGGAGAAAGTGAGTGAGTTCCATGCTTGAGATTTTTTTCCCGCTTTGCGCCGCTGATCCCATCCGTTGGCAGCGCCGTACACCCGACGTGGAGCACGGCATATGGCCTGACGTTGCTGGCGAACATCTCCAGCAATGGCTGCAAACTGATGCGATTCGACTCTACATTCCCGGCGAATGGATCAGCGTCTGGCAGGTTGAACTGCCTGATGTGCCTCGCAAGCAGATACCAACTATTCTGCCTGCCTTACTGGAAGAAGAGCTGAATCAGGATATTGACGAACTGCATTTCGCCGCGTTGAAAATCGACCAGCAACTGGCAACCGTAGCAGTGATTCACCAGCAGCATATGCGCAACATTGCGCAGTGGTTACAGGAAAACGGCATTACTCGCGCCACCGTTGCACCGGACTGGATGTCCATTCCTTGTGGTTATCTGGCTGGCGATGAACAGCGAATTATTTGCCGCATCGATGAATGTCGTGGATGGAGCGCCGGGCGGGCGCTGGCCCCGGTCATGTTCCGCGCACAGCTCAATGAGCAGGCGTCACCGCTTTCGCTGACCGTAGTCGGAATCGCGCCGGAAGAGCTATCTGCATGGGCTGGCCCAGACGCTGAACGTCTGACAGTGACGGCCCTGCCAGCCGTTACCACTTATGGCGAACCTGAAGGGAACCTGCTAACAGGGCCGTGGCAGCCTCGTGTCAGCTACCGAAAACAGTGGGCGCGCTGGCGGGTGATGATTCTGCCGATATTGCTGATTCTGGTTGCGCTGGCAGTGGAACGGGGCGTGACGTTATGGAGTGTCAGCGAACAGGTGGCGCAAAGCCGCGCCCAGGCGGAGAAACAGTTCTTAACGCTGTTCCCGGAGCAAAAACGGATTGTGAATTTACGCTCTCAGGTGACGATGGCGTTGAAAAAATATCGCCCACAGACTGACGATACCCAGCTGCTCGCAGAGTTGTCAGCGATAGCCAGCACCCTGAAATCAGCGTCACTTTCCGACATTGAGATGCGTGGTTTCACCTTTGATCAAAAACGCCAGACGCTTCATCTCCAGTTGCGGGCCGCAAACTTTGCCAGTTTCGACAAACTGCGTAGCGCGCTGGCGGCAGATTATGTTGTGCAACAGGACGCGTTACAGAAAGAGGGTGATGCGGTTTCCGGCGGCGTAACGTTGCGGAGGAAATAACATGTTACGCGATAAATTTATTCACTATTTTCAGCAATGGCGTGAACGCCAGTTAAGCCTTGGCGAACACTGGCTGGCACAACACCTGGCGGGGCGTTCTCCGCGCGAAAAGGGCATGTTACTGGCTGCGGTAGTGTTCCTGTTTAGTGCCGGATATTACGTCTTCATCTTGCAGCCTTTAAGCGAACGGATTGAGCAACAGGAGACGATGTTGCAGCAGCTGGAGGCGATGAACACCCGACTGAAGCGAGCCGCGCCGGATATTATTGCAGCGCGAAACTCCGCCACAACAACGCCTGCGCAGGTATCGCGGGTTATCAGTGATAGTGCTTCCGCGCACTCGGTGGTCATCAAACGGATAGCCGAGCGTGGGGAGAATATTCAAGTCTGGATAGAACCTGTGGTGTTTAATGACCTGCTGAATTGGTTAAACGCGCTGGATGAAAAGTATGCGCTGCGGGTGACACAAATTGATGTCAGCGCAGGTGAGAAGCCTGGGATGGTGAACGTGCAGCGACTGGAATTTGGACGGGGTAAAGTATCAGGAGATTAATATCAATAAAATTACTCTCGTTAACGTGGCGAGAGTAATTCCCCCAGACCTTATAAGCTAAGTTTTTTCGTGAAGGTTATTGCCAGATCCAAAAGCAAAAACCCGCCTTGTGGGCGGGTCTTAAGAATTAGTGGTGCCGGACTCGGAATCATATCGGCGATTAACATGATATTTATTATTGGTTTTATTGAAGAAATAACTAAACAGCGCCCCCACTAAAGCCCCCATAAAAAATTGCTTTATTTTTGTGATGATTATCACGAAAAATCGTTGTTTTGCGAGTGGGGGATTCGTTATGTGTGGAGTCAGGTTCACACATAACGAGTTCTAAAAACACCGCCCTAAATTTTCCACTAGTTCTCCACCATCAATCGGGCAAGCTTGGCAAAAATCGAACTCTTACTACTTTCGCCGCTCCTGAGCATATCCAGGGTGAAGCTATTGAGATAAACGCCAGTTAACGGGTGGCTAAATACATCTACGGCTTTCCCCTGGGCATCCCATATCAGCAGGTTTTCTACGAGTTTAGGCCGTGCAATAGTAGGATTTATAGGCTGAGCATCGCTTACCAGAACAAATACTCCATTCTCATGCGGTTGCAAGTAAATATGGTGATGCTTCATTTTTTGCGCTTTGGTCAGCGAGTCGTGTTTTGAACGGCCTGGTGATATCAGATAGGGCAGTACGTTTTGCTCCGGTTTTGCTGAGCGGGTGATGGTGTACCCGTTAAATTTATCCCCTTTATGTTCCGCCAGCGCTTTTTCTTGCTCCTGATAAGCGTATGAATCGACGATATTAAGTTGTGTTGGGCCGATCAGGCGCGGCACGCGATCGCTGTTGTAGGTAGTCAGCAGGACGTCTGCGACGTGGTCGTAGAGATAGAAGCTTTTGTCGAATAATTTCTTTAACCGTCCCAGAGAGGGATGATCAACGGATAGATAGCCTAATTTACCTTCAGCGATCCCGGTATCAACCACCCTAAGTTGGCCGTGCTCAATTTTTAGTTCAACATGCCCAAGGAGAGAGAGATTGTTTTTCGTTTTGCGTACCGCATAGGCGGTATAGTGCCCGTCCGCCAAATCTGGTAGTGGGATGTGATGCTGATTGAGTAAGCTTTCTTTGAACCATAGTTCGGTTTTCGTTCGGCGTATCTTACTGTTTAGTAAGGTAATTGCTGATTTGAGACGGCTGTGAGGCTTCGTAAAATCGATTTCGTATTGAGCAGGGTCGCTCGCCGAGCGTTCATTAATAAGATCAATCGCATCCAGCAATTTGCGATCAATATTCATACCCTGCAAGACCACAGGTAGCGGTTGCTGATTTAGCCACCCTTGCAAACGATCCAGTTTAAGTTGGGTATAGGTATCCCAATTGAGTTCAGGTTGTTTTCGGGCGTCGGCAAAAGCCGCATAGAAATCATTGTACTCAACAGATTCATTAACTTGCTGGCGGATGCTGTTGCTCCGTTCTTCATCTACCGCATTGAGCACCAGAATAGAGGTATTGGCGGGCAGCTCAGAAAAGCCGGTTTGCTGAGAATGTTTAAGCGATGTCAGCGGCCAGAGTTGATATTCGGGGAACTGGATGGCTAATGCGTCAAAGAAATAAGCTTCTTGCGTGGCGCTGAATTCGACGCCGTTATTAACCACCAACAGCGTATTAGCCAGCTGTTGATCGAGGTCGGTAGCGAACTGATTGACCTCGTGGGTGGCCTGAAATGGGATAGGTTGATGGGGGATCTCTAGTTCACTGAGCCGCTCGCAGGCAGCATTCATGACCACGTTATAGGTATAGGCCTGGCATTCACCATAGCCGCTGCGCTCACGAAAAAAGTCCAGTTTGCTATCCCGGGCATCGAGTTTGCGTCGGGCTTTGAGCCGACGATTATCGATGTTAAACCACACGCTGGTATCGTCCAGAGAGAGGTGTAATTCATCCTCCGGTTCGACCAGAAATTTTCGTTTGTGCAGGGTAAAGGCGAGTTCGTTATATTCTGATGCATAAATGTCGAGTTCGAATGCCTCCATCACTCCAGTGCCGCTTTTCTGCGTGACGGGCTGACTCAGGCGAGCGTTGAGATAGAACGTAGAGTTGAAGTAGGTCGGCGGTACCGAAAAGCGCTCGCTGGCTTGTTCCAGCATTACCATTTTCAGATGCAGACTGAACAATCCCTGAATCAGGCGAGATAGGTCATAATTTTCAGCGGTGAGCTGCTGACAAAGCGTTTCAATACGTTCTGCCAACGTCCTGTGAGCCGGGCTGTTCGGCGCAGTTGCAGGCGCCAGGAAAAAAAAGACGTGATGGTAATTGGGTAAGCAATGCAGCTCATATTTTACCTCCTGCCCGGCCTCCAGCCCAAGCTTCTGCCGCACGCAAGATTTTACCTCCTGATGAATTCGCGCATAGTAATCAGCGGATTTTTCTTTTCGCTCTTTAGTAAAGCGCTGAACCATAAAGTCTATCGTATAGATATTAGATACAGGGGCCAATAGACGCTGGATGGTCGTCAGCTGATCGTCTTCAAGCTTGATCAAATTGGTACGGGCAATCGGAGTATCCGTCAGCTCATTCAGATTAGGGATCATGATGCTTTTCCTTTAGTCGGCAACTTTTCTACACCCAGCAGGGTTAGTAGCATTGGGTTAATATCCAACATCGTGCGCAGTTTCGAGTTTTCCTGAGCGCGTCCGCTCTCTCGATTTTTGGGCTGATAGTACTGGTAGTCGGTTTGCAACAGGTTAAGGTAGTGGATCGTGTGATCCACGTTATCTTGCCACATCAGATTATTGGGGTTCTGGCTGTAGGCGACGTTCAGATAGACAAATCGAATGCGTTCGTAACGGCCTGCCAGCACCGCCTGAAGCTGTTTCTGCCCCTCTGTATCGGCCTTTTGGCTGGTGATGTTACGGATCTGGCGAATCTTGTTGTTGCTTTTCTCAAGCGTTTCTTCTGCCCGCGTTAAATCGTCCAACTGCGTTGCCCAGCGTTTAACGTCGATGCAGAGCAGGTCGTCACCCACTTCAATAAAGCGGTCAAAAAACTCATATACCAGCGGTTCAAGGCATTCAAACACCTGTTGGTCGGAGAGTGGGGTAATACCATAACTTTTTAGCACTTTATCGAAGAGATATTCACCGACATTGCCTTTGAGCAACGGAACTAGCCTGGGGTTGGGTACCCATTTTTTGAATGCCGTTTCCTGGATGTTGTTACATTCACGAATCAACTCGCCGACCAGGTTGCCAGGGGTAAAATCGACATCGTTTCTATACTGCGGAAAGAGGGTGAGCTCTGGCCGGTACTCTCTTGCGCCGCCAGCGAAATCCGACAGGGCGGAATAATCTCTGTGGACAAGTCCATCCGGGCCGCGTTTGTGGCAAAGTAAAATAGTTTGGTTGCCCTGTTGGCGATCGATAAACAGGGCGTGGTGGATAGATTGCATTTGCCGATTGGCGGCATACAAGGAATTAGCCTGAAGTTTTTCCAGCCAACGCAGGGGATCGGTAAAGGAGTCAGAATCACGGAATAAATTACACAATTCGAGATATTCAAGGTTGCCGGCGCGTACCTGATTTATCCAGTCGGTTTTCAGGACTCGCTTATGAACAGCATCGATGCGGCGACCATTTTCTACGATAGCCTGTTCAAACGCATGCCGCTGTTCTGCATCACTAAATGACTGGCTCTGACTCAGCTTTTCGCACTCCTCCATGAGGCGGTGGTTAAGCAAGGACATGCTTTCTGATACTACCTCGTTACCGCTATCTTCACTGAGAGCGGCGAACTGGAATGCAACATTACGGAACACGTCGCGGGGTAAAAAGATTTCTGTTTTCAATAGCGTGTCGCGACGCTCGACCCGCCCTACGGCCTGCACGACGACTTTGAATAAGCTCATATCATGTTCGGCCATTAACAGGCGATAGTTTTCGCCGTGGGCAAAATTAACGTTGAAATCGGCCAGCTTGTGGACGGTAATATCGTCATCGGCGTAGTGTTTAAGCACGGTAACGTAGTTAGGTAATGTATTGAGGTTGCCGCTGTTGTCCTTTACTTCGCTGTAAAACGAGGAGTTGATGAGCACTAAGCGCTCAAAATCGACATCCAGACGTGGTGCATTGATATCATTAATATCGCCGTCATGGTATTTAACAAAGTAGTTGAGGCCGGTGCCTGCACTTTTGTAGCTGCTCATAAATACCAGTACGGTATTGCTGTTCTGGAGATAGGTTTCTTGCCTGATATCTTCGACATTAGCCAGTGGTGAATCGAAAAAGACCAAATGGACGGTGTGACGCCCTTTGAATGGGGTAAAGGTCAGGATCTGGTCATGTTTCTTATCGTTATCCGTTTTTTCATCGCACCGGGAGTGCATACCGTACTGCTGACGCCAGGCTGATTGATGAGTGCGCCAGGCGCTGATAAAGGCCCGCTTAAATGTCCCTGAAAGTGACAAAATCAGGCTGTTTTTACCCTCGTAGGCGGCAAGCAATAACGCTTCCAGTTCCCGCTGGTACTGACGCCGTTTATAGGTATTTTTCAGGTCGTACTCCAGCGGTTTCTTCAGCGCGTCGAAAAAGTTGTCATACGTCCTGCGATAGATCTCACAATTTTGGTAGATATCGGTCAATTTTAACTGCTTATCATCGAACACCCTGAAGTCGACGTTGCGGATACTGGCCCTCAACCCGCGTAGTGCCTTAAGTGTGTCGATATCTGCCTTTTCGCGTTCAACGACCCGGTAGCCAAGGTCGCGGCTATAGCGTGCCAGGAAGCGACGATTGAAGTTACCGTTTTTGGTGTGGCTAAAACCGCTGGTGGCGCTAAGCCCAATTACTTTATTGTGCGTGCCGGTTAATAAACGCAGCAGCATGGCTTCGGGCAGCTCTTGTACCAGATCCATTTCGAACGCCAGAATAATTGTGCGCTCGGCTCCCCTATTCACGTAATTGAGTTCAGCTATAGGCGTCATCGTGAATACGGTTTTGGGTTGCAGGTAAGTGTAGAAATGATCAATCAACAAGTTTTTATCGGTGGTGCGATCGAAGATATGTCGCACCACGCCAGCTACGTTATTGGCAGCGTCAACAAACTGGCCCAAAGGCGTATTCTGGCTGCTGGAGTTGTCCTGGCCGCCATTCTTTACCCAGCGCTTAAAGTGCCGGTTGGTGATTTCAGAACAGGCGGCGAGGATGACGGAGACCAACTGGAACAGATCGTGCAGGGTGGGGTTGGTGTCATTGGCATCATTTTCGACTTCGTAATACAGCTCGGTGCGCGTTATGTCGCCTTCGCTATTGCGCATGCGAATGCGTTTCAGCCCTTCTTCATTGACGTACATTTTGGGGTTAAAGCTGAATACGTTGCGGGTGATTGAGATGATGCGTTCGGCGGCGTCGCCGTTGACTTCAAATGCCCCTAACTGGTCGCGAAACATCTCTAGGATCGATTCCAGCGTTGTACCGGGGGATAGTTCGCACTTTTCTGCCAGTAAATTGCGCAGAGTAGTGATGAATTTGACCATCTCTTGCTCAAAGGTCGTTTGCGCTTCTTTGGGCTTGTTTCGGCGCTCTAAGCTGAGTACCGCGTTGTGAATACGTCCTGCGACGGAGATAACATGCGCCAGGTTATTTTCCTGTGTGATTAGCTTCACATGGCATGTTTCTTCAAGGCGGGTGTAGGCTTCATGTAGTTCATCAATGATCACCGTAAAGTGAATATTTTTCTGGCGAAAAGGACAATCTGGATTACGTTTGAAATGTTCATCGCGAAGGTAAGCAACCTGCCCGGCGTGGCCTACAGCTGCAACGGTGCTGATCTGAGGATCTTTGGGGCTCAGCTTGCCGCCAAGGAGCAGGTCAAAACCTACGGGCTCAAAATTCACACCTTCGCCTCGTTTACGAGGTGTCAGGCGATAAGTTGATGTATCGAATTTTTTGGTGGTCATTAACAGCACCGATGGGCGGTACTGACACACTTCGAAAGGCAATACCTGCTTGATAAGCTCGAAGTAGACTTCGTGTACGCTCATTTTTGACGCAGGTTTTCCCTGCATCGCGTTAAGCTCTCGCTTTCTGCGAGCAAGCAGTCCGCGGCGAATATATTCTTGAATCGACGTTTCACCATTACTCCGTTCAAATAATGACTTGCAGGCCGATACAATGGTGTTGCGAAGACTATGACGGTAGTTCTTTAGTTGGTCTTTGATTATTTCTATATCAAAATCCGTATGCTGACTATTGAATGTTGCCAGTTGTTCTTCACAACGATCAATCTGCGAAACCAGGTGATTAAGTGAACGCATAGCAACACTGATAAGGGAGTTGTTATTGGCATTTTTATACCAACGGGTATAGCGCTCGCGGTTTTTCAGGCCAGAGGCCCAGTCCATAAAATCAAGGTCGGCAATATCATTACGAGAGAGAACGCAAATGAACTCGCCACCAGCGGCCAGAATTTTCTCTTTCTGGTTGCTGTCCAGGTCGATTTGTGATTTTTGCGGCGACATGAACAACAGGTTGGTAAAGCCGCCTTCGGGAAACAGGTAATTTGGCTGCTGGGTTTTGGCGAAACGTTCCAGATATTCAACATACCCTTGAATCACGCCATAGCTTTTGCCGAACCCCGTGCCGTCGGAACTGAAAATAACCTCAGCGCCATCACGTTCATGCACGTGGTAAAGTTGAGAGACTTGGGCGCGACAGGCGTTAATCTCTTTAATCAGCGTTATGTCAGGAATTTGCCTGGAGATGAGATCTTGCAGATTATTATTATTGATAGTTATCTCTCCAACACGCTCACACTCACGGTAACTATTGATGGTTATTTGGCCGCTTTCGAGCAGAATCTTTTCCACCTGCATGGGGGCAAGATGCAAGGCTGTTGCAATTTCATTGATAGTATTGGGCAGAGGTTCGTGTGGATTGCTAATCGTGAAGTGGTTTAGTGCTGCCGCAACGGTATCTGGATGCAATGCTTTTCTGAGGGTGGGAAAGGTGAGTCTGTAATCGTATAGCGCCAAATCATTGTTTATCAGGCAGCGAAACGGCTGTTTAGTGGGATCGCCTCCAGGACGGCTGGCAAATCCCAGGATTTTTGCCTGTTCGAGGCGATAAAGCAATGCTGCGGCATCGCGGTCAGGTGAGTCAAATGCAGCGTGGAGCTGCTGGCTAAATGGCATTGTGGCATTCAGCCGGTTATGGCTGACCAGCGCGGAAAAGTGCTGACGCACCAAGGTTAGCAACTTACAATCTTCCTCTATAGTCCAGCTTTTTCTCATTCTTCTTCCCCTTAATATAAATGCCCCTGCAACCACTCCTCCACGTGCTCAACATCAAAAGCGCGTAACCCATACTCCTGCGTCAGCAACGTCTCCGGTAAATACTCATCATATTTTTCGAGGCACTTTTCAGCGATGCTTTCGGCAAGATGGGACTCGGAGGGCAAACCTTCCTGAAGTGCGCTGGCTAACGTCTGTTTAACTTCCGCGACCGTGGTTTTTTCAACTTCAACCACACCAGCAAATGAGCCCGCCTTGAAACCGCGCTGGATAAGTAATGCCGACAGCGTATTTACGGTTTGATCGCCAAGCCAGGGAAGAATGTAGACATGCTGCCCCTGCTGAATAAAACATTCCGAAGCCAGATTATTGTTGCGAAAACAGTTCAGCCCTTCATCAAACAGGTTTCTGGCCGTGGTATCGGCAAAATCGGCTTTGCGATCGCCAACGGTGATGCGGTAGTCTCCCTCCCGATAAATGGTAAGCATTTCCTGGCGGACGACGTCATGAATTGACATCCCTTGTCCGCCAAATAACGGCGGCTGCCCGCCCTTTGTCGCCTCGACATAAATAACTTTTTTATCACTATCGATATCGGTTACCTTCCAGCGTCGACCGCCGAAAATAATGTGTTGGTCAGGCATCAGTGGGGAATCAACGGGAATGGAGCCCAGTGTTTTGCTCCCTGCCACAATGCGAAACTCTTCCGGCGTGCTGAACACGGCGTAGAAGGTGTATTGATTTACCTGACGTTCGCCCTCGACGCCCAGAACCAGTTCGCCGCTTGAT
The DNA here is from genome assembly GCF_013369155.2 of Escherichia sp. 94.0001. Classification (NCBI taxonomy): domain Bacteria; kingdom Pseudomonadati; phylum Pseudomonadota; class Gammaproteobacteria; order Enterobacterales; family Enterobacteriaceae; genus Escherichia; species Escherichia sp. 94.0001. The sequence continues at coordinate 95,819 of NZ_JABWMS020000001.1, forward strand.
AGCTGGGTCAGAAACTGGTGCTCCCCCATATGTTTCAATAACGTTTTGAAGTCATCGATTCTGACTTTCTTAAATGGCCCTTGCTGGCATAGCTGTGACCAGATCTGATCCGCACGCACGCCCCCCCATTGCGCCACGATCGCCAAAATCTGATGGAACAGGGTGGAATAGTGCATCTGCCGGGTATCAGCTGGCTCAAACCATTTGCTGCCGATAAGTAAGCGGATCATGGCCAGCGACTGAACAAGCTGAAGCCTGAGCTGGTCGACAATGCCTGATGTCGGCGTCAGTTCATGTTCGGCAATCAGCATTCTCAATACGGCAGGCGAGTCGCGCCGACCGGAGCGTCCCATTCGCTGGCGCAGGCTGGCTACGGAATGGGGGGCGGTAACTTGCACAACGGAGCTGACTTTACCGATGTCGATGCCAAGCTCTAACGTCATCGTACAGATGGCGGTGGTGGGTAAGTTGCCTTGTTGAAGCCTCTGTTCCAGCGTTTCACGCAGATCTCTGGACAGCGAGCCGTGATGGGGGAAGAACTCATTGGGAACGATGCTCGCTTCACTGAGATCGCTAAGCGTAGCGGCAATGCTTTCGGTCCGTTTGCGGCTATTAGCGAACACCAGATGGGAGTCACCGCGACAGAGGCGAAAGATATCATGACAGATTTGCGTCTCTGCCGACGGCGGTGGTTGTTGGCCCGAGGTGGTTAGCGGTTCCAGATAACCTTTCACCTGTACTTTTAGCGTGGCGTGAGTCTGACTGTCGGTAATAATGTCGCAGGGCAGTCGTTGATTTGGTCGCAGAGATAACGGCACCTGTTCCAGTTCCCCCAGCGTTGCGCTGAGTGCGACCCGAGGAACCGGATTGTCGATTCTTCCGAGCAGGTGATCGATTCGATTTAACAGAGAGAGAAGCTGCATACCCCGCTCAGAACCGATGAAAGCATGGAATTCATCAATGGCGATATACGCCAGTGGAGCGAAAGCCGGCTTTAACCATCCCGCGTTGCGGATCAGCATCGCTTCCAGCGACTCCGGGGTGATAAGCAGAATACCAGCAGGGTTTTTCTTCGCTTTTAGTTTTTTGCTCTGCGCAACGTCGCCATGCCAGGGCGTGACCGGCATCTCCAGTGCATCGCCAAGGCTTTCCAGCCGTCGATACTGATCGTTAATCAGGGCCTTAAGCGGGCTGATGTATAAAATGCCAAAGCCACCCTGAATATCCGCAGTGGCAGAACAGGCGGGCAGGAAAAACGCTTCTGTTTTACCTGCGGCAGTCGCGGCGCTGATCAGGACGTCCCGATCGCCCGCTAATATCGGTGGAACGGCTTTTTTTTGCAGTTCCCGGAGATCGGCCCATCCCTGCCGGTATATCCACTTCTGTATCCGTGGATCCAGCCGCTGGTATTCATTCATCATAGTCTGAAGTCGGCCAGACCGTCCACATCGGCATCTTCTGCCGACGCTATTTCATCCATATCGCTGGGTTTTTCTTCTGCGATCGCGACACCGGCAATTAGCTGTGACCACTGAATGGACGGATTTTGTTCCAGCACGGCCAGCATATCCAGGAAGGCTTTAATCGTGTTTCGTGGCGTACGGAAATAGGCATCACCGATAGTATTGCTACAGTGGCGTAAGAATGCCGTCAGCGCATCATCAGGAACCAGATAGTTATCCGCATCGCCGCCGGAATAAACGTGACGAAGGTTTTTCAACAGAATATAGAGCTCTTCCGGCGTTAAGTTGGCTAAGTGTAGGGAAGGGGACGAATAATCAATCACCCCGGCACGCTGAGCAAAGCTGTTTTCCGCCAGCCGGGACTGGAGCGCCTCGTAGCTGTACAACCCCTTGCGCGGATCGAACAGGAACTCTGGCGTGCCGCCGAGTAAAAAGCCGATATACTCAGCCGTTCCTTGCAGGCAGTCATTCAGAATACGCAGTATTTGTTCATAGTTGGCCACTCGCGCCTGTGTATTGCTCAGTTTGTACAGGTTGACCATTTCATCCAGATTGACCAGCAGCCCGGCGTATCCGGCCTGACGAACAAACAGGCTCATCAGCTTTAACGAGTCGTAGAAAGAGGCATCAGAAATAATGGTGCGCACACCCAGATCGTTACGCGCGTCGGTTTTCGTGGTGTATTCACCTCTTAGCCAGCGGATGGCATTTGATTTCAATGTCTCATTATCCTGCTCGTGGCCCTGCCAGTAACATTCAATGACTTTGGCGAAATCGTAGCCGCCAACCATATCGGACAAGGCGGCGAGTTTTTGGTGAATAATCGTCGGAACTGGCACATCTGTACTTTCTGCTTCTTTTCTGGCTTCTGTAATAAATCGCTCAACCACGCTTAATAACGCGTTTCCGTCCGGCTTATTGCGCGTGGACAGATTTTTCATTAGCTCGGAATAGAGGTTACGCGCCTGTCCACCCGTCGCGTGGATGCGCCTGTCCGGGGATAAATCGGCGCTGATTGTCACCAGCTTTTTCTCTAGCGCAATTGAGCGCACAACGCTTAAAAAGAATGTCTTACCTGAGCCGTATTCCCCAATAATCAGCCGGAATCCTGCGCCGCCATCAGCGATACGCTCAATATCCTGATACAGCGCTTTTATTTCATTGACTCGGCCAACCTGAATATGCTGAATGCCAATTTTAGGCGTAACGCCTGACTTCAGTGACTGAATAATGGCGTCTCTTTCTTTGAGACGAATACGAATGCCAGACATAAATTATCCTTTGAGTTCTTGTGCAATTTCCAGGTCAACGTAAATATCATCGTCATCATCAAGCACTGGTGCGTCAACCTGTTCGAAAGACCAGTCATTAATTGCTTCAATCGCGCCACTCAGCATCAAATTAAACTGCTGGCATAGCTCAGCGACGTCGTTTCGCGCCCAGCGTTCTTTTTCCAGCAAACGTTGGTACAGCTGGTGATGTGCTTCATCAAGACCTGCACCAGCGTGTGGCGGGATCTCTGCTGGGGTTTCGTCTGCAGGTTCATCTTCTGTGAAGATGGTGTTCAGCAACTGGCGTACGTCCGTAGTATCGGATTCATGACGGGCAAGGATCCGTTCATCAAGCGAAAATGCGCCGTTCGTCGCTGATGGGGTTTGTAACGCCACTGTCGGAGTTGTTTCTGCGGTTGACAGACGGTGGATATCGCTGGTGACGGTACTACTATCCAGACCAAGGCTGGCGTAGATTTTTTCCAGTTGCTTAATTTCAGCCGGATCGATTTTTCCGTCTGCGCAGGCGACGTTGATAATAACGTTGCCAATAGTGGATTTATCTTTATCGCTGAGTTGCTCAATTTTACCTTTCAGACCGGCCTGATTTGCAGGCGTATTGAGCCGCCAGGTGAGGTAGGCGTGCAGCGAACGTTTTTCTGTTGGCGACAGCGCGTCGTTATGATTAATCGTTCTCTCCAGCGCAGCCCGTTCAGCAACATCCACGCGCTTGTCCATTTGTGCAATCATGGCACCCAGCCGAAGCGCCACAGAGACTGACGTAAATTCCGCCGACGGTACGTAGAATTCTGCGTGTCCTTCGGGAAACAAAACAACGTGTCCTTCTGGTTCTGGCCGGACAAGGTGATAGCGCATATCCGGCGCAATGCCATAGCCAGCTCGTCGGGCGAAATTTTGCATCAGCTCGGCTTCTTTCTTATTGATCTTATCCGGTACAGGCATACCCAGTCTGGCCCAGAAATCAGCCACTGTCGTCAGTCCTGAATGTTCACTGATTTTCTCATCTGCCCAGTGTTTAAATTCAGCAAACAAACGTTCTGCATCTTCGGTCAGTATTTCATCGGGAAGCAGCATGATGGCGGCGACATCGCTTGTTGAGGCATCTTTTTTACCGAGATAGCGACTGTAGGCATCCAGCGCATTGATACAGGATTCTGCAACAGAGATTAATTTCTGCACCGGCGCTTTTAAAACGCTGGGGTCGGGAAGGTCCATCTGTTTCTTTACCTGAAGCTCCCGAAGCGTACCGCTGGCGGGGGTATAGCTTAAATATAACCGTGTTTTATTGGGCTTGACGACAATACCGTCACCGTATTTTTGGGTATAACGCTGTTTGAATAACGCGGAAAATTCAGCATGACATCGACGGGCAGGCGTGCGTAATGTGTAATCAGGAAAATAGTGTATCCATGCCAGCGCCAGTTCGGCGCAAACAGGTTGTCCTTTATCAACCACTGTTGCCAGATTCAGCCTGAACAGTAATGCACTCCTCGACGAGAAATATTCGTTTTCAGTGTGTATAGAAAGTAGCTTCGGTCTGAAAATGATCATCATTTCCAGCAACTGCGTTGCATAATGTCGGAAGGAACCGCTTGCCTGAAATACGGTTCTCAGGCGCGATATCTCTTCGAATAATGCTTTGAATTCATCGTCAGAAATGGCTTCTTGTGTGCCATCGGCCAGTATGCGGCGTTCAAGACCGTAAAAATAGATAAAAATGTAGCCAACAGGGCAACTCGCATCGCTGCGATCGCTTGCCAGCCAGTCAAGATAGGCGCCACGGCAGCGAGGGGAGAGTGTGGCAAAGCTGGGCCAGTATCCCAGTGATTCATCATAATAATGTCGTGAAATGGGCTCGATGGGGAAAGCGTCGTTAACCAGCGAAGCGTCGGAACCATCGTTATAAAGATAGCCATATTCCCCTGATGAATGTATTTTTAATCGTCCGCCGAAATAAAAATGACCGTGATTAATGACGACGTTTTGAATGGTGATGCTTTCTCCCGGTTTGACCCATCGTGCTGGCGTAGTATTGCGCCGGGCGGCGCTTTCTCGCGATGACTGGCGGCTGGTGCTGTATTCAACCGCCTGTCCATTAACAAAGCTAAAGGTTGCTAGCTCGTCATTATCGGATGCCTGAGAATGCATATTTGTCACGCTGCCGTCTGGCTTATTGAGAGATTCTTGTCGGGATGAATAATTTGTTTTGGTGATGATTTTGCTGTTTATATTGGAGGGAGGCGATTTTTTCTTTTTGGAAAACAGAAGCCAGATAACCGCCAGCATAATAACAAATATCCAGAAGCCCATTCCGTGCCCTTAATTGCTGATAACGCTTCCCGGCATTGTTCAACTATCGGCAAAGGCGGTAAGCATAAAACTGGAAGAGAGATCGTAAAATAATACCGCGAATGGGCTGGAGTACAAGCATAAAACTATATTATTCAAAAGGCTTATGTCATATGGCTGAGGGATCAATTAGCAGGAATAATTTATATCGATGAACCACACATAAAACGATTGATATTATCCTGAGCATGGCGAAGGCGGTCAGCAATGTCAGTAAATCTGTCAGGCTCACGAAAGAACATTCCCCCTTCCACTGCCGTTTGATGATCCCCTGCGATCGCGGCGAACCGTTCAGCATCGTCAGGCAACAGTTGCAGGTTTCCGACAATCACCTGAGTAAAATCAACGCCCGGCACAGACCAGCGACGTTGCTTCATCTCGACCACATTGCGCATGGCTTCCTGTGTGTCATATGGGTTGGCAAAATGATTACGCAACAGACAATCAACATCATACCAGTGGCGTGCTAGTCGGGCTGGATTTGGCGCTTTGGTTTGCGTGCAGAACTGGTGCAGAGCCGTCAGTTTTTCCCAAAGAATATAACCGGTGTCATAAGCGTTTACGGTCGCGGTGGGTAACAGAAGTGTATCCATTCCTGCAATCCCGGACAGATAGCTCACAACAGGCATCCGATCGGTTGGCTTGCCACGATTTCGTCCGCCAAATTCCAACAGAATATGATCGCGCTGATAGGCCATACTGTCTTCTTTCACCCGTGGGAAATAGATATCGACTTTTTCGCCACCGCTGTCGGGTTCCATTTTTGCTTCAAGGCCCGAAATATCATAAATCTGAAAGCGTTGGTTTAACCGTTCTGCCAGCGCGTTTGTCCATTCTGTTAAGCGCTCTTGCTGCTGCTCTCTGAACCGGCGATTCTGGCTGTTATTTAGCGTGCTTTGCTCCCATGCCTGCTGTTCTTCCTCTTCTTAGTGGCCTGCCAGATCGGCCCAGTGAACAGAAAGATCGATATCTTCAGAAAAACGCTCAATCACGTTCCAGCATTTGCTTAACGCCGTTCCACCTTTAAACGCGACAGATAAACCTCCCAGCAGCTCCTCATTAAAAAGCAGCCGAAGGATCTCCGTTACCCAGAGATCCTTTTCCAGAAAGCTGGCTCCCAGCCCGGAGGGATGCTGCTGCGCCGCGTAAGAGAGGATTTCCTGAAGCTCGCGACGTTGTGATGCGCTCCGGTAGTAATCAAAAATGTCCATCAGAGCGCCTTTTGCAACGTTATCAGCTGCGAGCGCCACGCGTGAAGCGCAGGCTCATTCATCAACTTTCCGGCAATCTGCCGTGCTTTAGCGGACGGGATGCTCAGCCGATGAAAAGCATTCTTCAGCGTTTCCAATGGGGTATGTTGCTGATCCAGACTCAGCAAACCGCGCATCAGCTCTCCTTCAGGCCGGTTCAGCCAACGTAACCGACTTGCTGATTTATGCTGGATCCGTACCCGCTCATTGCCGACGCGGAATTCTCGCGTAGGGCCGTTTGACCAGTAGATGCGTTTAACCGGCGCCTGCGTTTGCAGCCCCAGCCGGTAAGCGGCTTCCAGCCCCTGAAGGGTGATTTTGTAACCACGCTCTTTTGCCCATGCCGTGGCAACATCGTTGGCGCTGGCGACAACGTTTACGGATGGAAGATTTTTCAACGGTTTTGGCCGGGAGTAGAAACCGCGTTCAACCCGGACCAACTGACCTTCTTTGACCAGACGACTCATTGCCTGTTGTACCGACGCACGACTTCCCAGCGAGTAAAATCCGCTGATGGAAAAGGGGATGCCCCGCTTCATGCGGTGAACCCGCTGGCGGGCCAGAGCGGCAACAGACATTGATTCTCCTGTATTGACGTTTAATACCAATGTGATTTTATTTTAGACTATATCTATCAAGGTATACAAGCGTATTGATGTCAGCAAAATAGTATCTACATTAGTATAATTAATGACAGAGTCGCTATGAATAACGACCCTGTCGGTTTCTGTATCAGACCTCAGCGTGTAGTGGTTCAGCATTGCGACTGAACCTGATATCGTCTTGTTTTCCGTGCTGCGCTGCCCAATCAGTAACTTGATCCAGCAATTGTTGCATGTAGTGATTGGTATCTCTGACTGTTTCAAAAGGAGAGTGCTGTTCGGAAGAAAGAAGCGCAGTCAGTAAATCCTGAACGCCTGTGGCCAGGTCTTCGTCCTGAGTGATTTGCAGATAAGCATTGAGCGGCTTATCTTTCGATGCTTCGTCTCCGCCCAGAAAACGTTCAAAGTCAGGAACACTGACGCGGTGGCGAACCGTAAGCCCTTCACTTCGGGCCTGTCGGATGGCATTTTTGATTTTTTCGTTTTCTGTCCACATACCATTTCTGGTACCGTTCGATTTTTGCGGTGAGTCGGCGTCATGCACCAGACTGAAATCAATTTTGAAATGCGTAAGCACTTTTATCAGCGGCACCAGTATGGCTTTTCCCCGGGCGCGAATGATAGCGACCTGATCCATCAGCGCGTGATTACGCTCGATGATGGATGCCATAAACGCAGCATGTTCCGTATCGCCTTCAACCAGTACAGGGTGTGAACCAAAAAAGACCTCAGAAAAGCTGGGATCAATATGCTGTAATGCCTGAAGCCGCTGTTTATCATCACCTTCAAATTCAATCAGATCTGAGCGATAGGTTCTCGGCGTTACAGGGGACTGATCATCATCTCTTTCCCTGTCTAAACGCACAATGGTGGTGTGATCTTCAAACGGATTGATAAAATAAGGTGAATGGGTGGTCAGAATGACCTGCCAGTCCGGGTTTTTTGCCAGTTGGTATAAATGGCGCTGAGCCGCTCGGGCCGCCATAGGGTGTAAAGCATTTTCTGGTTCATCAATTAATAGTAGGTAGCCGGGAAAGGCAGGATCTTCCGGGCTGTCCGGGATTGGTGCGCCACTGTCGTGGGCTTCGAGTAACGCTTTGGCTTGTGCTAAATACTCTGCCAGCTGTTCCGGGTCATCTTTTTTGGTGGGTTTCGCGACTTTCTTCGAAAGCTCGGTAATATCTTTTTCAAGGCGTTTGCGATAATCACTTCGTACTTCTTTATCGCGATTAAGCTCATTATGGACCTGAAGCATTGCCCAGAATAACGCTCTGCGAGCCCCTGTTCCTTGTTGGACCAAATCGGTATCAGCTCTTCCATCTGAAATTCTCAAGCTCGAACCATTTTTAATAAGTTCGTCCACTTTTGGAACAAGCGGTGCCGCACACACATTAAGGCTAACGTCCAGTCGGGGAAAAATTCCTTTAAATCCCGTAGACACCTTACTTGCAATACCATTGAAATGTTCCTGATGCTGCTCGCTGAGGGCGTTCATGCTGGAGGACACACTCTCAATCGCTTTTGCCAGATCGGATGCAGGATTGCTCCGGGCTTTTTCCAGTTCTGTGAACAGGGGAGACAGAGCAAGTTTAAGTAACAGTTCTTCCGTTTTTGCCGCATCTTCAAGTGAACCAATCCGTAGCGGTCTGGGAAGTCTGGAAGTAAATACCGGATCGGCACCACCAGCTTTAGTATCCTCGGCCCAGCAGCCTTGCTGTTCATCGCCTCCGGTGGGATCCCATGTGGTACGGACCTTCTGAAAATCTGGCACGCACCATTGCCAGCGGCTTTTTACAACAAGAAACTCGCCTCTTGCTTGTTTCCATTTTTCATCAACGTTGCCAATACCCTGAGGAATATGTACCTCAAGAAGAACTTCAGAGGGTTGATCCGGTTGAGCGTGTTGGTGTCGATCATGTGCGGCATCAAATGACACGCTTCCTTTGGCTAACTCATAGGCTCTGAGAACGGTGGATTTACCAGCATTGTTTTTTCCTACCAGACAAACAATATTATCGAGTGCAATATCGATACCTTCATTACCTATACATCCGATGTTGCGGATGGTCATACGAAGCAGCTTTGAGCGATTTTCTACGGACATCATTTACTCCAGGATTATTAATATGCAAAGAAGGGTCATGTTAATAACGAAATGAGAAGCATAATTTGATGTCACGCTAATTTATTGATAATCATCTATTTTGAGATGGCCGTATAATTTAAAGACAGTTTTTTCCGTTTGCGATCTGCCTTCCATAACCTCACTTGCTGTTAACCGCTAATCGCGGTATCTTTTACCTGCGCCTGCAAAATCAGGCGTCGGGATTGGCATCCTGAAATCCTTCATCGACGACACAAGCGCGTTCGCGCTTTTTTTGTGTCGTACGCACGGCTACACCTCAATGGCGGGCCGGGCGGGGGCGTCGCAAGACGCGCCGGTGTCGATGAGGCCGGTAATGCCAACTCCGTCCGGTTCCGCCACCCGTGAAATTGGCATTTCCGGTGGCGGTAATAAACATTACTCATCGGAGGTTGCCCTATGGCTACAATCCTCACCCCTGACTGCGATTTACGCGATCTGTTGTCCGTTCCCTTCAACGCCGCCACGGATTTCACCGTCCTTGCCGACTACTGCGCCCGCTTCGCCGAAACCCTGATAGAAACCGACGATCCCGCGTTGCGGCTGGCGCTGTGCGGACGGCTGCACGCGGCTCTTGCGCTGCTGCAACCCACGCTGAACGACCCTATCCCGCCGCATCTTATCGACAGCCTGACCGTGGAGACACTGCCACCCGAACCACAGCACTTTGTTTCTGAACCTGATGCGTTATGCGAATACTGCCTCACGCTGCTCCAGCTTCTGCTGGAACGCCCGGCGGAACCCAAAACGGAACAAACCCTGACCGGGCTGTTATGTGAACTGGTCTGGTATTTCACGGAAGGGCTGAAAGCCCCGCGCTGGTTGCGTACCGCCGATGGCGTGAAGTTTATTGACGGGGTGACGGCATGATGCAACCGGACTGGCATTCTGCCGACATTATTGCGGCACTGAAAAAGCAGGGGACGTCGCTGTCCGCTGTTTCCCGCAAATCAGGGCTGGCGTCTTCCACGCTGGCAAACGCACTGATAAGGCACTGGCCCAAAGGCGAAAGGCTGATAGCCGAAGCGTTGGGTATTGCACCAGAGCAAATCTGGCCTTCCCGCTACCGTAAGTCTGAAAATTGTTAAATCGTCTCTCCCGATCTTCTGATGACTTTGCTGTCAGAAGATCGGGAGAAGGCAAGCGAAGCGCGGCAGACTGTCATTCACAAAATGACGAAAAAATCCACAAACAACTCAATTTCCAGAAAAAAGGTTTCCCCTTTTCATCCGTGCAAACCGGGTGTAATCTCCCTCCTGCTCTATGCTGTCGTCGACAGCGTCCAATGCTTCATGACCTGAAAGAAGCGCCTGACTCGTCAGGAGATGGTTGATCCCTTTACCGGTGCAGACCTCTGCAAACACCGGGTCGCAGAACATCGCGGCGGAGGCTCGGAGTCACACTCGATACATTCTTTAACTGTGCCAGTTCACCGGCTGCAATTCTACTCGACCAGAAATCACCCGATTTCCAGGCCCACTTACACCTGCTGAATTTCAGTATCTTTTCCTGTACCAGATCTCTGGTCAATGCCGTACTGCGCCGAAAACGATCCGGTAACCCCTGTACCAGTTGCCACATCAGCGCCTTTCACTTTACGGGCTGCGGCCTGCATTGCCGCAAGGCTTTGCTGCCGCGTGACCGTAAAACTGCACCAGAATTTGCGTTCTCAGAGCGCAACGCTGAACCGGGCGTCACTTTCGTCGCACAAAGCGGCAAAGTGACGCCATTCCACTACGCCGACGCAAGCCACGGAAAATCTGGCCTGCGCCTTCAATCCCCCACACTGACACGCCGTTTTCAGGCCGCTGTCGGTTCAGAAAAGGAGAAAAAGATCGATACCGAGGGGGGCATGATGCCCCGGAGAATTTCCTGCTCACGCAGGCAGCCTGTACCGCGTACAGTCTGAAACTCCCTACACCTCAACAACCTGCCACCCCGGCGTGAAGGTATCGTTCTGGCGCAGCCATAAAGTATACGCCGGGGCCAGATTGTGCTTTTTAACAGCGGCAAGGGGTAGCTATGGGTAAATTAGGCGGTGAAATGAAGGCGCTGGCAAAAAAGTGGGCAGCAGTTTTAAAACGGTGGATAACCGCATTCACATTGTGCAACGGTTCAGCCGCCATTTACGCTCGCTGAATATCCAGATCCAGCGGGTGGCACAGATTAAGGTTCGTCATATTGAAAGCTATATTCATGACAGGCTTGCGCTGGAGATCGGTCTGCGGACGCTGCAAAATGAAATGGCTTCGCTTCGGGCAGTGTTGCAACAGGCGGGGCGCAGTCAGGTGGCGGAACATACGCGACTGACCAATAAATCATTGGGGCTGGCAGGCGCATCGCGCAACGGGACGCGGCAGGCCATCACGCCGGAGCTCTACCTCCACGTGCTGGCCGTGGCCCGCAATAAAGACGCAGGTCTGGCGGCAGCGGTGGAACTGGCGCGACTGATGGGATTACGCTCGCAGGAGGCGGTGCAAAGTGTGCAGTCTCTGAGAACGTGGAAGCAGGCCATTGAACGCGGCGAGACACGGCTTACCGTGGTCTATGGCACCAAAGGCGGTCGGCCCCGCGAAACGGTCATTCTGGATGCTGGCGCAGTTCGCAAGGCGCTTGAGAATGCGTTAACTGTCGCAGAACAGCATAACGGCAGGCTGATCGACAGGTCCGATCTCAAATCGGCCATGAACTACTGGCACAAACAGGCCGTCAACGTCGGGTTGACTGGCGCATATTCTCCTCACTCACTGCGCTATACCTGGGCGCAGGACGCGATCAGCCATTATCTGGCGCAGGGATTCAGCGAAAAAGAGGCGCTGGCAATGACGGCGATGGATTTGGGCCACGGCGACGGGCGCGGGCGTTATGTGGCGCAGGTGTACGGGCGGCATGAAGAGGAATAATTTCCTGTTCTGGTGCAGTCATGAAAAGCAAAAGGGCGAAGGGTAAAGGAGTTTTAAGGGTAACAGCGCCAGACCGGAAAAGGCCAAAGGGCCGGAACTGGCGCAGATCGATTTTTATCCGAGTGAACTGGTGCAAATACAAAAAGCAGATCTGCGAGATCTGCTTTTCGGCGTGGCGCGTTAACGGGTTCAGGCTACCTGAACCTGCCTGTCATACCGATATGGCGCAACAAACTTCTGCCGACAGGCGTCGAGATAGTCCGACCACCACTGCATCATCTGCGTGCGTTCGTCGAGGTGCTCCGCTTTGTGGATATACGCGGCGCGAACGTTGTTACGCTCCTGATGGCTCATCTGCCGCTCAACCGCGTCTTTCGACCAGCGCCCGGACTCGATCAGCGCGCTACAGGCCATCGTGCGAAAGCCGTGACCGCAAATATCTACTTTCGTATCGTAACCCATCACCCGCAGCGCCTTGTTGATGGTGTTTTCGCTCATTGGCTTACGCGGATCGTGGTCGCCGGGAAACAGTAACTCACTGCTGCCGGACAGCAGCTTCAACTGTTTTAGCACCGTGACCGCCTGTTTTGACAGCGGCACCAGATGCGGGGTTTTCATCTTTGCACCACGCTCCGAATAGCGCACGCCGGGGATCGGCTCACGCTGGGCGGGGATAGTCCACATTGCGCCATCCAGATCGATCTCCGTCCAGCGGGCAAAGCGCAGCTCGCTGGAGCGGATAAAGATCAGCAGATTGAGCTGCACCGCCAGACGGGTTAACAGCCTGCCGGAATAGCTTTCCATATGTTCCAGCAACTCCGGCATCTTTTCCAGCGGCAGGGCGGGGTAATGGTTTTTCGGCGGCGGCGCGATGGCTCCGGTCAGATCGTTAGCCGGATTGCTGGCGATCAGGCTCTCCTGCACCGCGTAGCGCATGATTGCCGTGGTGCGTTGTTGGATCCGTGCGGCAGTTTCCAGATTGCCTTTCTTTTCGGCCACCCGTAGCGGGATCAGCAGATCGGCGGTTTTCAGGTCGGCAACGGGAATTTTGCCAATCAGCGGGAATACGTGCAGCTCCAGCGAGCGCAGGATTTTCGCCGCGTGGTGCTCCGTCCAGTGGATATTGCCAGCCAGCCACTGACGGGCGACTTCTTCAAAGCTATTACCGCTTTTCTTTGCCTGCTTCTCCTGCTGCTTTTTCACCCCCGGATCGTCGCCTGCGCTGAGTACGGCACGGGCTTCTTCACGCAGCTTACGCGCATTCGCCAGCGTAACGGTCGGGTAAGGGCCAAACGCCAGCTTCTTCTCCTTGCCGCCAAAGCGGTACTTGAGTTGCCAGAGCTTAGAGCCGTTGGGCTTAATCAGCAGGTAAAGACCCTGCGCGTCGCTGAGTTTGTAAGGTTTATCGAGCGGCTTGGCGTTACGAATGGCGGTATCGGTGAGTGGCATAGCGGGGGCTCCAGAGTTTATCGAACCAACAGGCCCCCAATTAAGCCCCCAAAAACTCTGGATGTCAAAAAACCTGACGGAACTTTTCAGTGTCATCAGGTTTCTTTAACTTACTGTTTTTTCAACGTTTCAGGACTTATAGGAACGCCATGAAACTAAATTTTGGTGCCCGGACTCGGAATCGAACCAAGGACACGGGGATTTTCAATCCCCTGCTCTACCGACTGAGCTATCCGGGCAACGGGGCGCATTAAACCTGATTCGCCTCGTCTCGTCAATCAAATTTCTTCAATTTACTGCAGACTGCACAATCTATCATCACTTTGTCGCTATTGCACGCACTGTCAGGCAAACCAGGCGGTCCAGGCTGCGGAAAGCGGCATTGCCAGAAGCAATGCTGGAAGCATGTTGACCACCGGGAACATTTTAATGCCACAGATGCGTAAGCCGGTTGCCAGCAGCAATAAACCGCCCACGGCGCTGAAGTCTGCCATCATCGACGGTGTGGTCAGCGGTAATATCAGCGCGGCAGCCCACGCCAGTGTTAACTGGATGATCAGTAATGGAATGCTAATCACCGACACCGCAATACCCAGCGAGCAGGCGAAGATCATCGCCGTAAAGAAATCAAGAAATGACTTGGCGATTAAAATACTCGGATCGCCGGTCATCCCTTCGTTCATCGCCCCGAAGATCCCGGTGCCGCTGGCGCAAAACAGGACAATAATCGCCACAAAATTCTGAATAAAAGATTCATGCGATGGCATCTTACGTGAGTGACGAAACAGATTTTGTGCTTTGGCGACCGCGGTATTGACACCTTTCTCCAGCAAACAAATTTCGCCAATTAGAGCGCCAAGTAGCGTAGCTAAAACCATCGCTGGAAGGTTGGCGCATTTCACCACCAGTAAAATACCAATCCCCAGCGATGCCAGACCAAAAATAGATGTCATGGAGACGCGGATACGTTCCGGTAAACGTTGGCTGAGCAGTGCGCCGATAACGCCACCCAGTAAGACTGCACTCGCGTTGATAAAAGGGCCGATGACCACAAGAGTTCCTGTTAACTGTATTGTTTGATTTTCTTATTATGAGCTTTTTGCCTTGTTGATGGCTTGTCTGGTCGCAAAGTCCTGGCTTGCGCGCTTTAGCGAAAGGTGCCATGATTGCGCGAATTTTCTCCTCTCTGTACGGAGTTTGCCCGATGCACGCCACCTCCTTACATTCTCTCGCTAATCGCCGTTTCGCGCGAAACTCCTCCCTTTTTCTGCTCATGCGGTGAAGTTAACGCACGCTCACTGCAGGACAACAGTAAAATCAGAGCATTTCTGCTTTTACTGATGTCTGGCGGTCGGAGCTGGTGACCAGTTTGACCCATATCTCGTGGGGCAGGGTTTTTCACCTTGTCCGGTATTCTTACTTCCCCGAAACGGGTTTTGCGCTTATGAAATCAATGAATATTGCCGCCAGTAGTGAACTGGTATCCCGACTTTCTACTCATCGCCGCGTGGTGGCGTTGGGAGATACTGATTTTACGGACGTCGCGGCAGTCGTCATTACCGCTGCGGATAGTCGCAGTGGCATTCTTGCGTTGCTTAAGCGCACCGGTTTTCATCTACCGGTGTTTTTGTATTCCGAACATGCTGTTGAATTACCTGCGGGCGTTACGGCGGTAATCAACGGCAACGAGCAGCAGTGGCTGGAGCTGGAATCCGCAGCCTGTCAGTATGAAGAGAATTTGCTGCCACCGTTTTATGACACGCTGACGCAGTACGTTGAGATGGGCAACAGCACCTTTGCTTGCCCTGGGCATCAACATGGTGCGTTCTTTAAAAAGCATCCTGCCGGACGCCATTTTTACGATTTCTTTGGTGAGAACGTCTTTCGCGCCGATATGTGTAATGCTGACGTAAAATTGGGCGATCTGCTTATTCATGAAGGTTCGGCGAAGGATGCACAGAAATTCGCAGCCAAAGTCTTTCATGCCGATAAAACCTATTTTGTGCTGAACGGCACATCGGCAGCGAATAAAGTGGTGACGAATGCGCTGTTAACGCGTGGCGATCTGGTGCTCTTCGACCGTAACAACCATAAGTCGAATCATCATGGCGCGTTGATTCAGGCGGGGGCGACGCCGGTCTATCTGGAAGCTTCACGCAACCCGTTTGGTTTCATTGGTGGTATTGATGCGCACTGTTTTAATGAAGAGTATCTGCGCCAGCAAATTCGCGACGTTGCGCCAGAAAAAGCAGACCTGCCGCGTCCGTTTCGTCTGGCGATTATTCAGCTGGGAACCTATGACGGCACTGTCTATAACGCCCGACAGGTGGTCGATACCATTGGGCATCTATGTGATTACATTCTGTTTGATTCCGCGTGGGTCGGTTACGAACAGTTTATCCCGATGATGGCGGATAGCTCGCCGCTGCTGTTAGAACTTAACGAAAACGATCCGGGGATCTTTGTGACGCAGTCGGTGCATAAACAGCAGGCGGGATTCTCACAGACGTCGCAGATCCATAAAAAAGATAACCATATTCGCGGGCAGGCGCGTTTTTGCCCGCATAAGCGGTTAAATAATGCCTTTATGCTCCATGCTTCTACCAGCCCGTTCTATCCGCTGTTTGCCGCGCTGGACGTTAACGCCAAAATTCATGAAGGGGAGAGTGGGCGTCGGCTGTGGGCGGAGTGCGTTGCGTTGGGGATTGAAGCCCGGAAGGCGATTCTTGCGCGCTGTAAGCTGTTCCGCCCGTTTATTCCACCCGTTGTTGATGGCAAATTGTGGCAGGATTATCCGACGTCAGTGTTAGCCAGCGACCGTCGTTTTTTCAGTTTTGAGCCGGGGGCGAAGTGGCACGGCTTTGAAGGATATGCCGCGGAGCAGTATTTTGTCGATCCGTGTAAGCTGTTACTGACCACACCAGGTATTGATGCTGAAACCGGTGAATATAGCGACTTTGGCGTTCCGGCGACGATTCTGGCGCACTATCTGCGTGAGAACGGTATTGTGCCGGAGAAGTGCGATCTCAACTCCATTCTGTTCTTATTAACGCCGGCGGAAAGCCACGAGAAGCTGGCACAACTGGTGGCGATGCTGGCGCAGTTTGAACAGCATATTGAGGATGACTCACCGCTGGCTGAGGTGTTGCCGAGCGTTTATAACAAATATCCGGTGCGCTATCGCGACTACACCCTGCGCCAGTTGTGTCAGGAGATGCACGATCTGTATGTCAGTTTCGACGTCAAAGACCTACAAAAAGCGATGTTCCGCCAGCAGAGTTTCCCGTCAGTGGTGATGAACCCCCAGGACGCGCATAGCGCTTATATTCGCGGTGAAGTGGAGTTGGTGCGGATTCGTGATGCCGAAGGGCGAATTGCGGCAGAAGGGGCTTTGCCTTATCCGCCTGGCGTGCTTTGCGTGGTGCCCGGGGAAGTCTGGGGCGGGGCTGTCCAGCGTTATTTCCTTGCGCTGGAAGAAGGGGTGAATTTGCTGCCAGGTTTTTCACCGGAGCTGCAAGGTGTCTATAGCGAAACCGATGCGGATGGTATGAAACGGTTGTACGGGTATGTGTTGAAGTAAGAATAAAAAAACGGGTCACCTTCTGGCGACCCGTTTTTCTTTGCGTAATTAGTGGCTAACCGTCTGTGTGCCTGTCGGGACACGAACGTGTTTATATTTGAACATCGCCATGAACGCGAAGGCCAGAACCACGGAGTAACCTGCGAAAATCAGCCATACGGTCTGCCAGTCGGTAATGCCGTTTTGGGTGTACATCTCAACCACTTTACCGCTCACGATGCCGCCGAGGATACAGCCGAAGCCGTTAGTCATCATCAGGAACATCCCTTGCGCACTGGCGCGAATCGCCGGGCTAACTTCTTTTTCCACAAATACGGAACCAGAGATGTTGAAGAAGTCGAATGCGCACCCGTAAACGATCATCGACAGCACCAGCAGCACAGTACCGAACGGAGTCGGGTCGCCGTAAGCAAACAGAGCAAAACGCAGGATCCACGCCACGATACTGATCATCATTACGTTCTTAATACCGTAGCGGCTTAAGAAGAACGGGATGGTCAGAATGAACAGGGTTTCAGAGATCTGCGAAATCGACATGATGATTGACGCATGCTGCACGATGAAGCTGCTGGCAAACATCGGATCTTTGTCGAAGCTGTGCAGGAAGGTGTTACCGAACATGTTGGTAATCTGCAGTTCCGCGCCTAGCAGCATTGAGAAGATGAAGAAGATTGCCATACGCTTGTTTTTAAACAGCGCGAATGCGTCGAGGCCCAGCAGGGTTGTCCAGCTCTGATTCGCTTGCTGTTTAGCAACCGGAATATGCGGCAGAGTCAGGGTAAACAGAACCAGAATGGCGGAAAGAGCTGCGCCAATATACAGCTGCATGTGGCTTAATTCGAAGCCAGACAGGCTCACCACCCACATTGCCATGATAAAGCCGATGGTGCCCCAGATACGAATTGGCGGGAAGTCAGTAACGATATCCATCCCGGCATTTTGCAGGCGATAGTAAGAGATGGTGTTGATTAACCCAAGCGTTGGCATATAAGCAAACGAGTTAATCAATATCACAAGGAACATCGCTTCCGGCGTCGTAACCTGTGCCGCCATGAACAGCGTGATAGCGCCAATGGTGTGGCAAATGGCATAGACCCATTTCGCACTTAACCATTTGTCGGCCACAATTCCCAGCAGCGCAGGCATAAAGACCGCGGCGATACCCAGTGAGCTATAAACTGCGCCAATAGAAGCACCGTCAAACTTCAGGGTAACAAACATATAGGAACCGAGGGTCGTCAGCCAACTTCCCCACAGACAGAACTGCAGAAAAGAGAGGATTTTCAGCTGCAGCTTAAGATTCATGTTAATTTCCTCACATCGTGATGCGGATGAGTGTTTGAAAAAGCACATTTGACCGTGCGAGATGATGCGATTCTATCAACTTCGCAGACTGGTTTTTTGTTACCTGTGGCAAATAATTGCAAACATTCCCAATTTGCAAAACGAAATTGTGATGTGGATAACATTTTTGCCCCTGAGCATCGTCAGGGGCGGTTAGTGGAATTATCGGCGGCGGTAGGATTTTTGCGCGGTATTCACTTTATAAAGATAACGGCGAGATTCCGCAGAGGGATGGCGGGTCGTCAGCGTCTGATAAACATCGCCCGGCGTCATGGTGTTAATAATATTAGCCGCCTGAATCTTATCATTCGAAAAGACTCGCAGCACGCTGCCTGCGCCGCCGTTATAGGCGGTGATGACGGCATAACGCCGCGACGTTGGGTTATCAATTCCGCCAAGATAAACATTATTCAGCATCGCCAGATACGCGGTGCCGGTATCAATATTGCTGGCAGGATCAAACAAGAAACTGCGGCTCGGCGTGCCGGATTTCCCCTGCGAGCGGAACACATCTTTCCCGGCAGTATGTTGTACCACCTGCATTAATCCCAGCGCATCGGAACGGCTGACCGCATACGGGTTAAAGGAAGATTCAGTCTGCATAATTGCCAGAATCAGCGACTCATCAACGCCATATTTCCGTGATGCCTGGCGGACCATACCGAGATATTTGTGCGCACGTTTATCAAGGTGGTTCGGCACCATGTTAATGGTGACGCTGTAGATGATACGCAGCCCGTTGCTGCGGCTCTTCAGACGGTTTTTCAGCAGATAATCCGCGAAGTTGCTCGCGCGACCTTCCCAGCGAATCGGCTGCCCGGTGTTGTCCACCACCTGACCGTAAAGGAAAGGTTCTTTCGAAATCGTAATATCATCAACGTCGGAATAGAGATCGACCGAACTCGGATCGTCACCCATCAGCAACGTTTTGATTATTGCCCGGCGCAAATGCGCGGCAGGTTCTGTCCCGGCGATGGTTTCGATAGTAATCGTACCGTCATCGAAGTTGATGTGGCTGCGGGTCTGATATTGATCGGTGTATTTCACGTAGTCCTTAGGACCGGCGATCACCACCTCTTTGAAGCCCCAGATGTTCTCAATATTGTGGGCAAATTGCCCCATCAGAATATCAAAACCGTTGGTATCTTTGACCCAGGCTTCGTTATAGGTATCGCCTTTTTTGGTCGTCGAACAGGAGATGAGCAACGGCGCAATCAAAGCCAGCGCGAGATATTTTTTCATCATTCCGGGTGCGTGTTGTGTTTGTTTTTATGCAAGTTGCCGGAGGTGACCTCCGGCTCTGTTTTTATTTTTTATCTTCCGGCGTATAGCCCTCGATATGTACCTCTTTACCCTCGAACAGGAAGTTGACCATCTCCTGCTCCAGCAGCTTGCGGTGCTCAGCATTCATCATGTTGAGTTTCTTTTCATTAATCAGCATGGTTTGTTTGTGCTGCCACTGCGCCCAGGCTTCTTTGGAGATCTCGTTATAGATGCGTTTTCCCAGCTCGCCGGGGTACAGCTGAAAATCCTGACCTTCTGCTTCACGTTGCAGGAAAGTACAAAAAATCGTTCTGCTCATAAATCATCCTCTTTATCGACTCACGCGCTAAACCGGCGCGCCAGTGCGTAACTGCTGTAACAAACGCTCCACGGGAGCCGCCAGGCCAACTGACGGCGGTTGCGCTAAGTTATACCAGAGCGCATTGCCTTCATCCATGCAGCCGGTGAATGACGACACGGGAAGCCACATAGGCACAATATCTAAGTGGAAATGGCTGAAGGTATGGCGAAACGCGGTCAGCTGCGTCAGGTTATCGGCAGCAATCTGCCGTTGCGCCAGCCATTGCCGCAAACTTTCTTCATCGGCAAACTGCGGGAAACAGTATAAACCGCCCCACAATCCGCTCGGCGGACGCTGCGCCAGCAATACTTCATCTTTGTGCTGTAACAGCAGAAAGTAGCCGGTGCGCTCCGGTAGCGTCTGTTTCGGTTTTTTGCCCGGATAAAGCGACCAGCTATTGTTGGCGGCGGCAATACATCCGTTTTGTAGCGGACAGAGCGAACATTTCGGCTTCGAGCGCGTACAAATCATCGCGCCCAAATCCATCATCGCCTGGTTAAACCGTTCCACGCCAACCGCGGGCGTCACCTGCTCGCTTAAACTCCATAGTTTGTTCTCGACCTCTTTTTTCCCAGGCCAGCCGCTTACAGCATAGCAGCGCGCCAGCACCCGTTTGACGTTACCGTCGAGAATCGGAAAGTGCTTACCCAGAGAAAGCGAGAGAATCGCGCCTGCGGTGGAACGCCCGACGCCCGGTAACGCGGCAACCTCATCAAAGGTTTCCGGGAATTTACCGCCGTGTAAGGTGGCAACTTGCTGTGCCGCTTTATGTAGATTGCGCGCGCGGGCGTAATAGCCCAGTCCGGTCCACAAGTGGAGAACTTCGTCCAGCGGCGCATTGGCGAGATCGGTCACCGTTGGGAAGCGCGCCATAAAGCGTTCAAAATAGGGGATAACGGTCGCAACCTGAGTTTGTTGCAACATCACTTCTGAGAGCCATACTTTGTAGGGCGTCTTGTCAATTTGCCAGGGCAGAGTTTTTCGCCCGTATTTATCGTACCAGTCCAGAACCTGGGCTGAAAATTGCGACGCTTGCATGGTCACCGAATTCACTGTTGTTGGGGGCAAGATTGCAGCACAGCGACGGCAGGGTGTAAACCGGAACTTTCCGCAGCCACGGCCTTATCATGCTTGCATCCGGCAACTAACTTTGGATAATGCCCGTTTTCAGAACACTTTCACAAGCGACTAAATCTTTATGAAAAACGACGTCATCTCACCGGAATTTGATGAAAACGGCCGCCCACTGCGCCGTATCCGTAGTTTTGTGCGCCGCCAGGGGCGACTGACCAAAGGCCAGGAACATGCGCTGGAAAACTACTGGCCGGTGATGGGCGTTGAGTTCAGCGAAGATATGCTGGATTTCCCTGCGCTTTTTGGCCGTGAAGCGCCAGTGACGCTTGAGATTGGTTTCGGCATGGGGGCGTCGCTGGTGGCAATGGCTAAAGATCGCCCTGAGCAGGACTTCCTCGGCATTGAAGTGCATTCACCAGGCGTTGGTGCGTGCCTGGCTTCTGCGCATGAAGAGGGCTTAAGCAACCTGCGCGTGATGTGTCACGATGCGGTTGAAGTGCTACACAAAATGATTCCTGACAATTCATTGCGCATGGTACAGCTCTTTTTCCCTGACCCGTGGCACAAAGCGCGCCATAATAAACGCCGTATCGTTCAGGTGCCGTTTGCCGAACTGGTAAAAAGCAAACTGCAACTGGGGGGCGTATTCCATATGGCGACCGACTGGGAACCTTATGCGGAACATATGCTTGAAGTGATGTCTTCGATTGACGGTTATAAAAACCTGTCAGAGAGCAATGATTACGTACCGCGTCCGGCATCACGTCCGGTGACGAAATTTGAACAACGTGGTCATCGTCTTGGTCACGGAGTATGGGACTTAATGTTCGAGAGGGTGAAATAATGGCAAAGAACCGTAGCCGTCGTCTGCGTAAAAAAATGCACATCGACGAATTCCAGGAATTAGGATTTTCGGTGGCATGGCGATTCCCGGAAGGTACATCGGAAGAACAGATTGATAAAACCGTTGATGACTTTATTAACGAGGTTATCGAACCGAACAAACTGGCCTTTGACGGCAGCGGATATCTGGCCTGGGAAGGTCTGATCTGCATGCAGGAAATCGGCAAATGCACCGAAGAACATCAGGCGATTGTGCGTAAGTGGCTGGAAGAGCGCAAACTGGATGAGGTACGCACCAGCGAACTTTTCGACGTTTGGTGGGACTAAGAAAGCATACGGGCGATGACAAATGCAAAACTGTCTGATGCGCTACGCTTATCAGGCCTGGAAAGATGCACAATCGAGTAGGCCGGATAAGGCGTTTACGCCGCATCCGGCATGGATAACGTGTACTTTGTTATCAATCTGGGGCCAGCAAATGCTGGCCTGATTTGTTCTTGAGGGAAGACTATGATGCGCAAAATGCTGCTGGCGGCAGCACTTTCAGTGACGGCAATGACCGCTCACGCCGACTACCAGTGCAGCGTCACGCCGCGTGATGATGTGATTGTCAGCCCGCAAACCGTGCAGGTGAAGGGCGAAAACGGCAATCTGGTGATCACGCCAGACGGCAACGTGATGTATAACGGTAAGCAATATTCCCTGAACGCCGCCCAGCGCGAGCAGGCGAAGGATTATCAGGCTGAACTGCGTAGTACGCTGCCGTGGATTGATGAAGGCGCGAAAAGCCGCGTCGAGAAAGCCCGTATCGCGCTGGATAAAATCATCGTTCAGGAGATGGGCGAAAACAGCAAAATGCGCAGCCGTCTGACCAAACTTGATGCGCAACTGAAAGAGCAGATGAACCGCATTATCGAAACGCGCAGCGATGGCCTGACGTTTCACTATAAAGCCATTGATCAGGTTCGCGCCGAAGGCCAGCAATTAGTGAATCAGGCAATGGGCGGAATTTTACAGGACAGCATTAATGAAATGGGCGCGAAAGCGGTGCTGAAAAGCGGTGGTAACCCATTACAGAATGTGCTGGGAAGCCTGGGCGGTCTGCAATCCTCAATCCAAACCGAATGGAAAAAGCAGGAAAAAGATTTCCAACAGTTTGGCAAAGATGTTTGTAGCCGCGTTGTGACTCTGGAAGATAGTCGCAAAGCCCTGGTCGGGAATTTAAAATAATCCTCTATTTTAAGACGGCATAATACTTTTTTATGCCGTTTAATTCTTCGTTTTGTTACCTGCCTCTAACTTTGTAGATCTCCAAAATATATTCACGTTGTAAATTGTTTAACGTCAAATTTCCCATACAAAGCTAAGGGATAATGCGTAGCGTTCACGTAACTGGAGGAATGAAATGGAGTTTTTCAAAAAGACGGCACTTGCCGCACTGGTTATGGGTTTTAGTGGTGCAGCATTGGCATTACCCAATATCACCATTTTAGCAACCGGCGGGACCATTGCCGGTGGTGGTGACTCCGCAACCAAATCTAACTACACAGCGGGTAAAGTTGGCGTAGAAAATCTGGTTAATGCGGTGCCGCAACTGAAGGACATTGCGAACGTTAAAGGCGAGCAGGTAGTGAATATCGGCTCCCAGGACATGAACGATAATGTCTGGCTGACATTGGCGAAAAAAATTAACACCGACTGCGATAAAACCGACGGCTTCGTCATTACTCACGGTACCGACACGATGGAAGAAACCGCTTACTTCCTCGACCTGACGGTGAAATGCGACAAACCGGTGGTGATGGTCGGCGCAATGCGCCCGTCCACGTCCATGAGCGCAGACGGTCCATTCAACCTGTATAACGCGGTAGTGACCGCAGCTGATAAAGCCTCCGCTAATCGTGGCGTGCTGGTGGTGATGAACGACACCGTACTGGACGGTCGCGATGTCACCAAAACCAACACCACCGACGTAGCGACCTTCAAGTCTGTTAACTACGGTCCTCTGGGTTACATTCACAACGGTAAGATTGACTACCAACGTACCCCGGCACGTAAGCATACCAGCGACACGCCGTTCGATGTCTCTAAGCTGAATGAACTGCCGAAAGTCGGTATCGTTTATAACTACGCTAACGCATCCGATCTTCCGGCTAAAGCACTAGTAGATGCGGGCTATGATGGCATCGTCAGCGCTGGTGTGGGTAACGGTAACCTGTATAAATCCGTGTTCGACACTCTGGCGACCGCCGCGAAAAACGGCACTGCAGTAGTGCGTTCTTCCCGCGTACCGACGGGCGCTACCACTCAGGATGCCGAAGTGGATGATGCGAAATATGGCTTCGTGGCCTCTGGCACGCTGAACCCGCAAAAAGCGCGCGTTCTGCTGCAACTGGCTCTGACGCAAACCAAAGATCCGCAGCAGATCCAGCAGCTCTTCAATCAGTACTAATCACCTCGCCCCGGTATCGTGCCGGGGTTTTTCACTTCAGACTCACGTCCATTGCCAATTTTCATCACCCTAATGATAATCACCGGAATAAATTATTCCGCGCGAGGGTTTTCGGGTGAAAAAGCAATGGATTGTTGGCACGGCGCTGCTTATGTTGATGACTGGTAATGCCTGGGCAGATGGCGAACCGCCAACTGAAAATATCTTAAAAGATCAATTCAAAAAGCAGTATCACGGCATTCTCAAGCTTGATGCCATCAGCTTAAAAAATCTTGATGCTAAGGGTAATCAGGCCACCTGGTCAGCGGAAGGCGATGTCTCTTCCAGTGACGATCTCTATACCTGGGTCGGTCAGTTGGCAGATTACGAACTGCTCGAACAGACCTGGACGAAAGATAAACCGGTAAAATTCTCGGCGATGTTAACCAGTAAAGGAACGCCCGCGTCTGGCTGGTCGGTGAACTTTTACTCTTTTCAGGCGGCAGCCAGCGATCGTGGGCGGGTGGTCGACGATATCAAAACGAATAATAAATATCTGATCGTGAATAGCGAAGATTTCAATTATCGCTTTAGTCAGCTTGAATCAGCGTTGAATACCCAGAAGAACTCGATTCCTGCGCTGGAAAAGGAAGTGAAAGCGCTTGATAAGCAAATGGTGGCGGCGCAGAAAGCAGCGGATGCATATTGGGGAAAAGATGCAGACGGTAAGCAAATGACCCGCGAAGACGCATTTAAAAAAATTCACCAACAGCGTGATGAGTTTAATAAACAGAACGATAGCGAGGCGTTCGCGGTTAAATATGACAAAGAGGTTTATCAACCGGCGATTGCGGCATGTCATAAACAGAGTGCAGAGTGTTATGAAGTGCCGATTCAGCAGAAGCGAGATTTCGATATCAACGAACAACGGCGACAGACTTTTCTGCAATCACAAAAACTTAGCCGTAAATTGCAGGATGACTGGATAACGCTCGAAAAAGGGCAATATCCGTTAACGATGAAAGTTTCAGAAATAAACAGTAAAAAAGTCGCGATTTTGATGAAAATTGATGATATCAACCAGGCTAATGAACGCTGGAAAAAAGATACCGAACAATTGCGGCGCAATGGGGTGATTAAGTAATTTTTGCGATGACGCAAGAGTTGTAGCCGGATGTTGCGTACACGCCGCATCCGGCAATACAAATTTACTCAGCCAGAAAAAGCTCCAGCAGCGAATTTAAAAACAACTTCCCATGTTCCGTTATCTGCCAGTAATCCGCACATTCTGTGAGATAACCCTGAGCAATAGCCTCGTCTAACTGAGGGCGAATAACCTCTTCTGAAAGGCCAGTATACTGGCTAAACTCCACGCGCGGCGCGGCTTCCAGCAGACGGAAGCGATTCATAAAGAACTCAAACGGCTTATCTGCGGCTTCGACATCACGCTGGCTTTCCAGATACCGCCCCTGCATAAAACCACGCGGATGACGCGTTTTGGTGGTACGCAGAATGCGCCCATCCGGGAAGGTGACTTTGCCGTGCGCGCCGCAGCCAATACCGATGTAGTCACCAAATCGCCAGTAGTTGAGATTGTGCTGGCACTGATAACCTGGTTTGGCGTAAGCGGATGTTTCATATTGCTGATAACCCGCAGCCGTTAATAACTGATGCCCTTGCTCGAAGATATCCCACAATGCATCGTCGTCCGGCAGTACAGGAGGGCGTGAGCCAAACAACGTATTAGGTTCGATGGTCAGTTGATACCAGGAAAGGTGCGGCGGATTCAGTTCAATGGCCTGGCGTAGATCGCCAAGCGCCTCTTCCAGTGATTGATCAGGCAACCCATGCATCAAATCGAGGTTAAAACTGCGTAACCCTAAACCGCTCGCCAGCTTCGCAGCTCGTTTCGCTTCTTGCGGGCCATGAATGCGCCCAAGTCGTTTCAGCTTTTCTTCGCTAAAACTCTGCACACCAATAGAGATGCGATTCACGCCAGCACGCTGATAATCAACAAAGCGATCGGCTTCTACCGTGCCTGGGTTCGCTTCCATGGTGATTTCTGCATCCGCTGCCAGCGGCAAACGCGCACGCACGCCGTCCAGCAGCGTTTGCATCGCCGGGCCAGAAAGCAGGCTCGGCGTACCGCCGCCAATAAAGATTGTCTGCACTTCACGGCCCTGAGCGTAAGCCACATCGTTGTCCAGATCGTTAAGCAGATGCTGAACATAATCGTCGTGCGGCACTTCTCCTTTCAACGCGTGAGAGTTGAAATCGCAGTACGGGCATTTCTGCACGCACCACGGGATGTGAATGTAGAGACTCAGCGGCGGTAATTTAACCATTTCGTAAAGCGTCCAACAGCAGTTTCATTGCCTGACCACGGTGGGAAATAGCGCTCTTTTCTTCGCGGGTCAGTTCGGCAGCGGTTTTACCTTCGGAAGGCACGAAGAAGATTGGATCATAACCAAAGCCGCCAGTACCCGCCGGTTCACGAGTAATCACGCCCGGCCAGCTACCGTGGCACACCAGCGGAGTCGGATCTTCCGCGTGGCGCAGATATACCAGCACGCAGTGGAAACGCGCTTGACGTTGGTTGTCCGGTACGTCTTTTAGAGTTTCCAGCAGTTTTTGCAGATTTTTTTGATCGGTCGCGTCTTCACCGGAATAACGTGCGGAGTAAATCCCAGGCGCGCCGCCAAGCACATCTACCGCCAGACCAGAGTCGTCGGCAATTGCTGGTAAACCGGTCACTTTTGCCGCGTGTCGTGCTTTCAGAATCGCGTTTTCGATAAAGGTCAGGCCGGTTTCTTCGGCAGAATCTACGCCGAGGTCTGTTTGGGCCACGATATCAAGACCGAAGTCGCTAAGCAGCGACGCCAGCTCACGCACTTTACCGGCATTGCCGGTTGCGAGGACAACTTTTTGCATAGGATACCTAATTAATTAACGCCGCGATTTCTGGCGGGATTTGTTGCGGATTAATGATTTTAATTTGTTTGTGGCGGCCAAGTTCGCCTTTCTCAATTACCACCTGGCTTTTGGCTACCCGGAATTGCTTGCCGAGAAACTTCACCAGATGGCTGTTAGCCTGGCCGTCAACTGGCGGCGCGGTAATGGCGACTTTTACTTCGTCGCCATGTAAACCGACAATAGAATCACGGCTGGCTTTCGGCTGAATATAAAGCCGTAAAACCAGACCGTCATCGTTAACTGTTACGGCACTCATAACGCCATCCACAGCCCCGGTAGCAGCATGTTTCCGGTCGCCTGCAGTACTTCTGCGACACCCATATTAATGACATACAGCAGCAGAACGAGGATCATCGGCGAGAAATCAATCCCACCCATAGCCGGCAGCAGGCGGCGAATCGGACGCAGCAGTGGATCGGCCAGCTGAATCAGCACGTATTCAATCGGGCTACGACCCTGGCTTACCCAGCTCATAATCGCCATCACCAGCAGGACCCAGAAAATCAACAGGCCGATGGTTTTCAGCAAAATCAGTAAACCAGCAATCCAGATGATCGGCAGGAAAGTCACGACTTTAAACAGCACGATGGCTTTGATAAAACTGAGAATATAGGCAACCAGCAGCGAGGCGCTGTCAATCGGTCCCATTGCCGGAATAACGCGGCGCAGTGGCCCGATAATTGGCTGCGTTACCTTCACCACAAACTGTGAGAAGGGGTTGTAAAAATCACAATGAGCCCACTGCATCCAGATGCGTAATAACAGCACCATGGTATACAGCTCAATGACCGTTGAAAGCAGGAAAGTCAACGTATTCATGGCGTTCCTTTAATTCCTTATTTTTTAGAGTAATCACGCGCACCAAAAATTGCAGTGCCGATACGAACCATCGTGCTACCTGCCGCAATGGCGGCTTCCATATCGTCCGACATTCCCAGAGAGAGCGTGTCGATATGCGGGTAGCGCGTTTTCAGTCCGGCAAATGCTACAGCCATTTGGCGTGCAACTTCAAACTGCCTTACATATTCTGACTCAGGCGCAGGGATCGCCATCAGCCCGCGTAGACGTAAACGCGGTAGTTCAGAGACCGCTGCTGCCAGCTCGTCCAGTTCAGCCAGTTGAATCCCGGACTTACTGTTTTCATCACTAATATTAATTTGAATCAGTACGTTAAGAGGGGGAAGTTCTGCCGGGCGCTGGTCGTTCAGACGGGTAGCGATGCGCAAACGGTCGATGGTATGACACCAGTCGAAATGTTCTGCTACCAGGCGGCTTTTATTAGACTGCAACGGGCCAATAAAATGCCATTCTAATCCTGTTACGCCCAGTTCCTGAAAGTGGCGAATTTTATCTACCCCTTCCTGAACATAGTTTTCACCAAATTGACGCTGCCCGGCATCAATGGCTTCTGCGATGGCGCTCGCAGGTTTTGTTTTACTGACTGCAAGCAGCGTAATTTCTTCTGGAGAACGACCGCAACGCGTTGCAGCCGCTGAGATTTTGTCCCGGACCTGTGCCAGGTTATGCGCAATATCGTTCATTTTCCGAGGATCTTAGTATGAATATGGAAGAAATTGTGGCCCTTAGTGTAAAGCATAACGTCTCGGATCTACACCTGTGCAGCGCCTGGCCCGCACGATGGCGTATTCGCGGGAGGATGGAAGCTGCGCCGTTTGATGCGCCGGACGTGGAAGAGCTATTGCGGGAGTGGCTGGATGACGATCAGCGGGCAATATTGCTGGAGAATGGTCAGCTGGATTTTGCTGTGTCGCTGGCGGAAAACCAGCGATTGCGCGGCAGTGCGTTCGCGCAACGGCAAGGTATTTCTCTGGCATTACGGTTGTTACCTTCGCACTGTCCACAGCTCGAACAGCTTGGTGCGCCACCGGTATTGCCGGAATTACTCAAGAGCGAGAATGGCCTGATTCTGGTGACGGGGGCGACGGGGAGCGGCAAATCTACCACGCTGGCGGCGATGGTTGGCTATCTCAATCAACATGCCGATGCGCATATTCTGACGCTGGAAGATCCTGTGGAATATCTCTATGCCAGCCAGCGATGTTTGATCCAGCAGCGGGAGATTGGTTTGCACTGCATGACGTTCGCATCGGGATTGCGGGCTGCATTGCGGGAAGATCCTGATGTGATTTTGCTCGGAGAGCTGCGTGATAGCGAGACAATCCGTCTGGCGCTGACGGCGGCAGAAACCGGGCATCTGGTGCTGGCAACATTACATACGCGTGGTGCGGCGCAGGCAGTTGAGCGACTGGTGGATTCATTTCCGGCGCAGGAAAAAGATCCCGTGCGTAATCAACTGGCAGGTAGTTTACGGGCGGTGTTGTCACAAAAGCTGGAAGTGGATAAACAGGAAGGACGCGTGGCGCTGTTTGAATTGCTGGTTAACACACCCGCGGTGGGGAATTTGATTCGCGAAGGGAAAACCCACCAGTTACCGCATGTTATTCAAACTGGGCAACAAGTGGGGATGTTAACGTTTCAGCAGAGTTATCAGCAGCGGGTGGGGGAAGGGCGTTTGTAAATCGCCTTAATATCCCTGCTCGAAATAGCTTTCGAGAATAATAACCGCAGAGGCAGAGTCGACTTTGCCTTTATTAAGCGCCCGGTAGCCACCTTGTTCAAACAGACCGGAACGTGCCTCTACGGTGCTAAGACGCTCGTCATGGAGCTTTACTTCAACACCGAAACGACCATGAATACGGTTGGCAAATTTACGCGCTCTGGCAGTCAACGGCTGTTCTGTGCCGTCCATATTCAGCGGCAAACCGACGATGATTTCGTCCGGCTGCCACTCTTTCAGTAAACGTTCGATGAGATTCCAGTCCGGCGTACCGTCCTGCGCTTTAATTGCAGGCAAAGGGCGAGCGGTGCCGGTAATGCGTTGGCCGACCGCTACGCCAATGCTTTTGGTGCCGAAGTCGAAGGCGAGTAAGGTTCCACTCATCAGGCGTGCCCCGCAACGCCAGGCATGGTGAGAATATCCACACCAATCAGTTTTGCCGCCTCGCGCCAGCGGTCGGCAATTGGCGTTTTGAACAGAATATTCAGATCTGCCGGGGCCGTTAGCCACGCGTTATCGAGAATTTCTTGTTCCAGTTGACCTTTCTCCCAGGAGGCATAGCCCAGAGCCACCAATATATCAGACGGTTGTTTATCGGTGCCGAGCGTTTCCAGCACATCGCGGGAAGTGGTCATCACCGTGTTGTCTGAAATGCGAATGCTGGAAGCAAAATTGGAGGGCGGAGTATGCAAAATAAACCCGCGATCTTCAGCCAGTGGGCCGCCGAGCATAACCGGTTTATCCAGACGGATTGATTCATCACGCGGCTCCGGCGTAATCTTCAGCTTTTCCAGAATCCCTTCAATTTTGAGATTTTCCAGTGGCTTGTTGACGATGATACCCATTGCACCATTGGCATTATGTTCGCAAATGTAGACCACGGAACGACGGAAAATCGGATCCTGGAGAGCAGGCATGGCAATAAGAAAGTGATGCTGTAAATTCATTGTCAGAGGTTCTGTTTCCTGGTTCAAAAAAGCAACAGCGCCCAGTATGCGTGGAAAGAAGGGCGCTGTCACTCAGAGTCTCAACGAGATCCTTCTCGCTAAGGTGGGTTACTGCTGCTGTAAACGTGCTTCGATGGCATCCATTAACATTCCGGTGATCGACACCGGAAACTCTGCTTCAATCTCACGAATACAGGTTGGGCTGGTGACGTTAATTTCAGTCAGACGGTCGCCAATGATATCCAGACCAACAAAAATCAGCCCTTTTTCTTTCAGCGTCGGTCCGATCTGACGGGCGATTTTCCAGTCACTCTCCGTTAGCGGACGAGGTTCACCGCGACCACCGGCAGCCAGATTGCCACGGGTTTCGCCCCCCTGCGGAATACGCGCCAGGCAGTACGGCACCGGTTCGCCATCCACCACCAACACGCGTTTGTCGCCATCTTTAATGGCTGGCAGGTAATTTTGCGCCATGCAGTAGCGAGTGCCATGCTCAGTCAGGGTTTCGGCAATCACGCCGAGGTTTGGATCGCCTTCTTTCACGCGGAAAATCGACGCGCCGCCCATACCGTCAAGCGGCTTAAGAATGATGTCGCTGTGTTTCTCCCAGAACGCTTTCAGCTGTGCTTTATTGCGCGTAACCAGCGTTTCTGGCGTTAAGTCAGAGAACCAGGCGGTAAACAGTTTCTCGTTACAGTCGCGCAGGCTTTGCGGCTTGTTAACGATCAGCGTCCCTTTCTCTTCGGCACGTTCCAGAATATAGGTCGCGTAGATAAACTCGGTATCAAACGGCGGGTCTTTACGCATCAGGATCACATCGAGATCGGCCAGCGGCAGATCCTGTTCACCGACGAACGAAAACCACTCTTCGTAGTTCTGCTTCACGTTCAGCGTGCGGGTATGGGCGCGGGCTTCGCCATTGATCAGATACAGATCGCCCATCTCCATATAGTGAAGTTCGTAACCACGACGCTGTGCTTCCAGCAACATAGCGAAACTGGAATCTTTCTTGATGTTGATGTTTGCGATGGGGTCCATCACGATGCCGAGCTTGATCATTATTCTTCTCCGTTAGCCCAAATCGCCAAATCGTACTTGTAGCGCGGTAATGGCGGTGAGCGCAGTTGTCTCTGTACGCAAAACGCGAGGTCCCAACAGGATATCAGTAAATTGATAGCGAGCAGTCATGGCAATTTCATCTGCCGATAAACCGCCTTCCGGGCCAATCAGCAGGCGGACGCGTTCAACCGGTAACGGCAACGTGTTGATGCTGTTACTGGCGCGCGGGTGAAGATTCAGTTTCAGTCCTTCATCCTGCTCTGCGCACCAGGCTTCCAGATCCATCGCAGGACGGATTTCCGGTACCCGGTTACGACCACACTGCTCACAGGCAGCAATTGCAATCTTCTGCCACTGCTGGAGCTTCTTGTTCAGACGTTCACTATCCAGTTTAACGCCGCAGCGCTCAGAAAAAAGTGGCGTAATGAGGCTTACACCGAGTTCGATCGATTTCTGGATCGTAAATTCCATTTTTTCGCCACGCGACATCACCTGACCGAGGTGAATATGCAGCGGAGATTCACGATCGTCGAGTTGGCCTTCCAGCACTTTCACTTCCACGCTTTTTTTGCTGGCGCTGGTAATTTCGGCGTCAAAGACCTGGTTGCTGCCGTCAAATAATTGCAACGCCTGCCCCGGCCCCATACGCAGTACGCGCCCGATATGGTTGGCGGCATCTTCGCAAAGCGCGATGTGAGAATGGCTGGTCAGTGGTTCAGGATGATAAATGCGGGGGATACGCATAGTTAAAAATCCGCGTCGTCTCCCCACGCGGTTGTACGCGTGGGGTAGGGGTTAACAAAAAGAATCCCGCTAGTGTAGGTTAGCTCTTTCGCGCCTGGCAAGCGCGTTGCACATACGGGTTATGATTGCCCTGCACCTTCGCGATGCGTTCATCGCGCTCGCACTCCCAGTCGGTAACCGGATACATCTTGTTCCATGCGTTAAACAGCTGCGTTTGCTGGCGAGAGAGTGTCAGGTTGTATTGGTCACGCATATAGAAGTAGGTGCGCGCAATGGCACCGCGTGCACGTGCTGGTGGCTCGGCGGCTTTTTCTTTGAAATCGACCTTCATAGCGCATTGACCGTACTGGCCTTCGCCGCCATTCCACTGGCTGTACATAAAGTTGCCGCGATCGCCATTCACCTCGCCGACTGACGGTTGCAGGTTATGCATATCGCTTTCCATCTTGCGATAGACCGGATCTTTGGCACAGTTTTTACGTCCACCGTCCTGCCAGCACTGGCGCTGGTGACCGAATTGCCAGGCGGGAACAACGTGTTCCCACTCTACGCGGCTGGCGCGGTTTTCATTTTTGCGCACCTGATAGCCGCACGATTGCAGATCAACAACGCCTTTTTTGCCCTGCCAGTTAATTTTACATCCGCAATAAAACGTACCGGGCGCGTCAGCGTGGACTTTTACCGCTGCGGCTTTCGCCTGAGAAAAACTATTGATACCTTCGGCCAACGTCGGGCCGGAAAATGCTGCGCTCAGTACCACCGCAGCAATAGACAAATAACGGTACATCACTTACTCCGTGTTAAAACGAGCCAGCAACGTAGCGAAAGTTGTTTTGGTATGCAATCAGCCAGATCAGGAAAGTTCCTGATAGTTCAGGTGGTTATTTTGCAATCAGCTGTTCACCGCAATGAACACAGCGATAGACGGCCTCGCCACGAACTACGCGATTATGGCGGCGTACGGTAAGCTGATGTTCCTGGCACTTGCAGCGGTAGGGGAAGGTGTTGCGACGCACGGATTGCAGTTCAAACTGGTGCGTACGACGAGCGGGAACGCCCAGCACGCTTTCCATCATCCATTTCCACTCTTTGCCATGTGGCGCTACGCGGCCGAAATGTTTCCATACCAGCAAATGTGCCAGTTCGTGTGGCACCACTTCTTCAATAAAGGCTTCGCTGTTTTCCAACAGTAAAACCGGATTGAGGCGAATTTCATAGCTTTCAAGCCAGGCTGTTCCGGCGGAGGTTCCGCGCTGGGTGTAAGAAAGTTTTGGCTCCGGGTAGTTACGCCCCAGCTTCAGGTTGGCCTGGGCGAGCTTTTCCCGCAGGCGACGCATAACGGCCTGTTGGATGGCAATAGGGAGACGGGATGTTTTCATAGCGGCAGAGGATAGAGCGAAGAAAAGATGGCTGCAAGAGGTGGCTTCCTCCACGACGGGAGGAAGCCTGATGAGATTAATCGTGAGCGCCGATTTCGCGCAGTTTACGACCTTTCATCAGATTACGTTCAATATGTTCCAGCGAAACGTGTTTGGTTTCCGGTACCAGCCACAGTGTCAGCAGAATAAACAGTACGTTCAGAGCCGCATACACCCAGAAGGTGTTGGCGTTACCCAGCGTGTTGAGCATGGTCAGGAACGTTGCGCCAACGATCATGTTGGCAATCCAGTTGGTGGCGGTAGAGCAGGTGATGCCAAAATCGCGGCCTTTCAGCGGCTGAATTTCGGAGCACAGTACCCAAATCAGCGGACCGGCACTCATGGCAAAGCCGACAATAAACATCAGCAGCATGGCGATAGCGAAATACTGCGCCGACGGAGAGTGGATACCGATATGCATCATTGTACCGAGTATGCCCATGCCAGCAGCCATCACTAGGAAGCCCAGCGTTAGCGTTGGTTTACGTCCCCAGCGGTCAACAAGGCCTATTGCGATAAAGGTGGCGAGTACGTTGGTGAGACCGACGATCACTGTCCCCCACATTTGCTCGGTGGTGTTGGTATAACCCGCCAGTTCGAAGATTTTCGGCGCGTAATACATGATGACGTTCATCCCGGTGAATTGCTGCATTACCTGCAACAGTACGCCAAGGAACACCGCGCGGCGGAAGTTGCTGTTCTCTTTAAACAGCGCCCAGCCACTCTGTTTAACCTGCAAACTTTCACGGATTTCATCCAGTTCGCGTTTCGCTTCCGCACTGGTGTCGCGCAGGCGCAGCAGCACGCGCTCGGCATCAACAAAACGGCGTTTGGCGGCAAACCAACGTGGGCTGTCTGGCAGGAAGAAAACACCAATCAGCAGCAAAATTGCCGGGATGATAATCACACCCAGCATCCAGCGCCATGCACCGGTGTAGCTGAAGGCGGTATCAGAAAGATAAGCACCGAGGATCCCGATAGTGATCATCAACTGATACATCGAGATCATACTGCCGCGAATTTTTTCCGGCGCAATTTCAGAGAGGTAAAGAGGTGCGGTATAAGAGGCCACACCCACCGCCAGCCCCAGCAGAACGCGGGAAAGAATCAGTACTTCAACGTTTGGCGCAGCCGCAGAGAACAGTGAACCAGCAACAAACAGAATTGCGCCGATCATCAGGCTCTTTTTGCGCCCGAGTTTAAAGGAGAGCCAGCCGCTACCCACCGCACCGACTGCCGCACCGAACATCATGGAGCTTACGACCCATTCTTGTGTGTGCGAAGTAATCTGGAATTCATCAGCAATAAACGGCAGTGCGCCAGCAATTACACCGATATCCAGGCCAAAGAGTAATCCCGCCAGAGCGGCAAGGAAGCAGACGAAAAACGTCATTGCCTTGTTTGACCGCCCCTGTTTTTTAGCGTCAGGCATGATGCCCTCCAAAATGGTTATTTTTTATTGTGAATTAAGATAGGTGAGTACGACGTAAAAAGATGTGAAGCAAATCACATCAGTGTAATCGCTTACACTAACATTTATCTTAGTTATGATTTAAGTGCATGAAAATAATTGAGTTATATCATCATAGATTAAACGCAGTTATCTGCAATTAAGACTTTACTGAAAAGAAATGTAACAGCTGTGAAAACTGAATAATAATATGAAAATATTACAAATATTTGGCTGGTGTGGTGGGTGTAATCGGTTTCAGTCGTGGTGATGATTTGAGGGTAAAACGTGTTCAGGAAGAATGATGTTATTGTGCAGGCGGTTTTTTTTGCCGGATGCGGCGTGAACGCCTTATCCACTTACATGTGACAGCGGTTGTGGGCCTGATAAGCGTAGCGCATCAGGCATTTCTCTGGAAAAGAAAAAGGCCAGCGCGAGGCTGGCCTTTGAAAGCAGGTGAAGAAAGATTACTTCAGACCGGCAGCATCGCGCAGCAGCTGCGCTTTGTCGGTTTTTTCCCACGGGAAATGTTCACGACCAAAGTGACCGTATGCTGCGGTTTCTTTGTAGATCGGGTGCAGCAGATCCAGCATCTGAATCAGACCGTATGGACGCAGGTCAAAGAACTCACGTACCAGCAGAGTCAGTTGTTCAGAAGGCACTTTCTCGGTACCGAAAGTTTCCACCATGATGGAGGTCGGTTCAGCCACGCCGATTGCGTAGGAAACCTGAATTTCACAACGATCGGCCAGGCCAGCCGCAACGATGTTTTTCGCGACATAACGTGCTGCGTACGCTGCGGAACGGTCCACTTTTGATGGATCTTTACCAGAGAACGCACCGCCACCGTGACGTGCCATGCCGCCGTAGGTATCAACGATAATTTTACGACCAGTCAGACCGCAGTCACCCATCGGACCACCGATAACAAAACGACCGGTCGGGTTGATGAAGAACTTGGTTGCAGAAGTCATCCATTCAGCGGGCAGAATCGGCTTGATGATCTCTTCCATCACCGCTTCTTGCAGCGATTTCTGGTCGATCTCTTCAGAGTGCTGAGTGGAAAGCACGACAGCATCGATACCAACGATTTTGCCGTCGTCATACTGGAAAGTCACCTGGCTTTTCGCGTCCGGGCGCAGCCACGGCAGAGTGCCGTTTTTACGTACTTCAGCCTGACGCTGAACCAGACGGTGTGCATAGGTGATAGGTGCTGGCATCAGCACGTCGGTTTCATTGGTTGCGTAGCCAAACATCAGACCCTGGTCGCCCGCGCCCTGTTCCAGCGGATCGGCACGGTCAACGCCCTGGTTGATATCAGGGGACTGTTTGCCGATAGCGCTCAGAACCGCACAGGAGTTAGCGTCAAAGCCCATGTCGGAATGTACATAGCCAATTTCGCGAACGGTGTTACGGGTGATCTCTTCGATGTCTACCCAGGCGCTGGTGGTGATTTCACCGCCAACTAAAACCATGCCGGTTTTTACGTAGGTTTCGCAAGCAACTCGTGCTTTCGGATCCTGTTCGAGGATCGCGTCTAAAACGGCATCAGAGATTTGGTCAGCAATTTTGTCAGGATGCCCTTCAGAGACGGACTCGGACGTAAAAAGGTGTTTTGCCATATTTAATATCACCTAAAGAGAATTTGGTTAGCTCAAACTGTTGTGTGGATTTTCTGTGGTAGCGGATCCTACCACGACTCTGCAGGTTAAAAACACTGGCAGTCTGAGTGTTAATCGGTATGGATGGATTAACATCTGGATGGCTATTTTAGGTCAGTTCTTCACCCAATTTCCACTTTTTTTTGAATCGTGTCTCATTCTGTTAAAAACGTGGCTGGAAATTTTTCCTGACAATGCTGGCATTCTGCGTATTTATCTTTTGCAATTTTCTGCCATTGTGGGGTATAAAACGCGGCGCGCGGCTTAAATAAAAAGCACACGACGTTTCTTTCGTGTTGCCACTTCCAGCCGGGTTGAAATCAGAGTTTTGGCTTGTGGGTTCGTCTTAACAGGCGGCCGTGGAGGTGATACGAAATAATGAACCGTTGTCTGCTGCTTAACCTGTCTCACCGTTCTGGTGAAGATTCGTTCCCCGCACTCTGCATCTCTGCTTTGCATACCTGCCGATGTTATACCCATCTCGGCGCTTCTCAGGATTCAAGAGCTGGTTACAGTTACTGAGGACTGAACAAGGGCGCTCTTGTAAAAACAAGAGTTTTCTCGTGGTTTCGCCGAACTGTCACACTTACGTTCGGTTATGTGTTTAATAATGTTATGAAAAAGAAACCGGTTGCGCAGTCGGAGCGTCAGCATACTTTGCTGGAAAATCCGTGTGCTTATGGGTTGTTATCGCAGTCCCAGGCTGCGATAGTCGTTAACTGTTTTACACTTAATAAAATAATTTGAGGTTCGCTATGTCTGACGACATGTCTATGGGTTTGCCTTCGTCAGCGGGCGAACACGGTGTACTACGCTCCATGCAGGAGGTTGCAATGAGCTCCCAGGAAGCCAGCAAGATGCTGCGTACTTACAATATTGCCTGGTGGGGCAATAACTATTATGACGTTAACGAGCTGGGTCACATTAGCGTGTGCCCGGACCCGGACGTCCCGGAAGCTCGCGTCGATCTCGCGCAGTTGGTGAAAACTCGTGAAGCACAGGGCCAGCGTCTGCCTGCACTGTTCTGTTTCCCACAGATCCTGCAGCACCGTTTGCGTTCCATTAACGCCGCGTTTAAACGTGCGCGGGAATCCTACGGCTATAACGGCGATTACTTCCTCGTTTATCCGATCAAAGTTAACCAGCACCGCCGCGTGATTGAATCCCTGATTCATTCGGGCGAACCGCTGGGACTGGAAGCAGGCTCGAAAGCAGAGTTGATGGCGGTGCTTGCGCATGCTGGCATGACCCGCAGCGTCATCGTCTGTAACGGTTATAAAGACCGTGAATATATCCGCCTGGCATTAATTGGCGAGAAGATGGGGCATAAGGTCTATCTGGTCATTGAGAAGATGTCAGAAATCGCCATTGTGCTGGATGAAGCCGAACGGCTGAACGTCATCCCGCGTCTGGGTGTGCGCGCGCGTCTGGCGTCACAAGGTTCTGGCAAATGGCAGTCTTCCGGCGGGGAAAAATCGAAGTTCGGCCTGGCAGCGACTCAGGTACTGCAACTGGTTGAAACCCTGCGTGAAGCCGGACGCCTCGACAGCCTGCAATTGTTGCACTTCCACCTTGGTTCGCAGATGGCGAATATTCGCGATATCGCCACAGGCGTTCGTGAATCAGCCCGCTTCTATGTTGAGCTGCACAAGCTGGGCGTCAATATTCAGTGCTTTGATGTCGGCGGTGGTTTGGGCGTGGATTATGAAGGTACTCGTTCGCAGTCCGACTGTTCGGTGAACTACGGCCTCAATGAATATGCCAACAACATCATCTGGGCGATTGGTGATGCGTGTGAAGAAAACGGTCTGCCGCATCCGACGGTAATCACCGAATCGGGGCGTGCGGTGACTGCGCACCATACCGTGCTGGTGTCTAATATCATCGGCGTGGAACGTAACGAATACACGGTGCCGACAGCGCCAGCAGAAGACGCGCCGCGTGCGCTACAAAGCATGTGGGAAACCTGGCAGGAGATGCACGAACCGGGAACTCGCCGTTCTCTGCGTGAATGGTTACACGACAGCCAGATGGATCTGCACGACATTCATATCGGCTATTCTTCAGGCACTTACAACCTGCAAGAACGCGCGTGGGCTGAGCAGCTTTATCTGAGCATGTGTCACGAAGTGCAAAAGCAGCTGGATCCGCAAAACCGCGCACATCGCCCGATTATCGACGAATTGCAGGAACGTATGGCGGACAAAATGTACGTCAACTTCTCGCTGTTCCAGTCGATGCCGGACGCATGGGGGATCGACCAGTTGTTCCCGGTTTTGCCGCTGGAAGGGCTGAATCAAGTTCCGGAGCGGCGCGCCGTGCTGCTGGATATTACCTGTGACTCTGACGGTGCCATCGACCACTATATTGATGGTGATGGTATTGCCACAACAATGCCTATGCCGGAGTACGATCCAGAGAATCCGCCGATGCTCGGTTTCTTTATGGTCGGCGCATATCAGGAGATCCTCGGCAACATGCACAACCTGTTTGGTGATACCGAAGCGGTTGATGTGTTCGTCTTCCCTGATGGTAGCGTAGAAGTGGAACTGTCTGACGAAGGCGATACCGTGGCGGACATGCTGCAATATGTACAGCTCGATCCGAAAACGCTGTTAACCCAGTTCCGTGATCAAGTGAAGAAAACCGATCTTGATGCTGAACTGCAACAACAGTTCCTGGAAGAGTTCGAGGCAGGTTTGTACGGTTATACCTATCTTGAAGATGAATAATTAAGATTATTCCGCTATCGGGTCGATTTATTTACGTAAATCGGCCCGCTTTCTTTTTATATATTCTTAAAAATAATTTAGCTGCTTTCCTTATTGAATAATCTCCCTACAATCGCTGCATTAATTAAATGCAGAGGGAACGGTTATGAAAAAATGGAAAGTACGTAGCGCGTTGGTGGCATTAGTCGTGCTGCTGGCCGGTTGTTCCAGTAATGCGCAGTATAATAGCAGTGCATCGGGCAATGTCGGCACCGCCTGGGGTGGGGATGTGCACTCAACGGTTCAGGGCGTATCTGCTGAACGAGCCTGGCGCGATCCGGCAGAGATGATCGTTATTAGTTATTCGACTAATGTTCCTTCCGGCTACGACCGCGTTTATAGCATTCGTATTAACGAACTTGAATATGCTATTCGCGATGGTAATTTTAATTCTCTACCTATTACGCGGATTTATAATTCATCAGGTAAAGAACTACGCTATATAGTCCATGCCAGAGTAGGAATGAATTACCAATTATATGTCCGCAATTACAGTCGTAACACCAACTACGAGATCGTTGCGACAGTTGATGGCCTGGATGTTCTCAATGGTAAACAAGGTTCCCTGAATAACAACGGCTATATTGTGAATGCCGGGGATTCGTTGGCGATTAAAGGATTCCGCAAAGATAAACATACCGAAGCGGCTTTTCAGTTCGCCAACGTTGCGGATTCCTACGCAGCCAATTCGGCGCAAGGCGATGTGCGTAATACCGGTGTAATCGGCTTTGCCGCCTTTGAATTACAAGGCCCGGCGCAAAACGCGCTGCCACCGTGCTCTGGACAAGCGTTTCCGGCGGACAACAATGGCTATGCGCCGCCACCGTGTCGGAAATAGTAACCTCGCTTGATGCCTCGCCCATTTAAGGCGATAATTAGCACAAAATTGTGTTTCGCAAATCCAACCCTTCCTCGTCGGGCCTAACGACGCGGAAGGGTTTTTTTATATCGACTTTGTAATAGGAGTCCATCCATGAGCACCTTAGGTCATCAATACGATAACTCACTGGTTTCCAACGCCTTTGGTTTTTTACGCCTGCCGATGAACTTCCAGCCGTATGACAGCGATGCTGACTGGGTAATTACCGGCGTGCCGTTCGATATGGCCACTTCTGGTCGTGCGGGTGGACGCCACGGTCCGGCGGCGATCCGTCAGGTTTCAACAAATCTGGCCTGGGAACACAACCGCTTCCCGTGGAATTTCGACATGCGCGAGCGTCTGAACGTGGTGGACTGCGGTGATCTGGTATATGCCTTCGGCGATGCCCGTGAGATGAGCGAGAAACTGCAGGCACACGCAGAAAAACTGCTGGCTGCTGGTAAGCGTATGCTCTCTTTCGGTGGTGACCACTTTGTCACGCTGCCACTGCTGCGTGCTCATGCGAAGCATTTCGGCAAAATGGCGCTGGTACACTTTGACGCCCACACCGATACCTATGCGAACGGTTGTGAATTTGACCACGGCACTATGTTCTATACCGCGCCGAAAGAAGGTCTGATCGACCCGAATCACTCCGTACAGATTGGTATTCGTACCGAGTTTGATAAAGACAACGGCTTTACCGTACTGGACGCCTGCCAGGTGAACGATCGCAGCGTGGATGACGTTATCGCCCAGGTGAAACAGATTGTAGGTGATATGCCAGTTTACCTGACTTTTGATATCGACTGCCTGGATCCTGCTTTCGCGCCGGGCACCGGTACGCCGGTGATCGGCGGCCTGACCTCCGATCGCGCCATTAAACTGGTACGTGGCCTGAAAGATCTCAACATTGTTGGGATGGACGTAGTGGAAGTGGCTCCGGCATACGATCAGTCGGAAATCACCGCTCTGGCAGCAGCGACGCTGGCGCTGGAGATGCTGTATATTCAGGCGGCGAAAAAGGGCGAGTAAGCGCCAGATGCGATGTCGCCCGTAGGCCGGATAAGATGCGTCAGCATCGCATCCGGCATTGCGGACAGGGTAACAAATGTGCCATTCATGTCAGATGCGGCGTGAACGCCTTATCTGACCTACGTTCGGCACCACCAGGCTTTACTTAATCCCATCCGCGCTCATACGATCGCGAATATGCTGGGCGCGTTCGGCGGATGCCGGAT
Source organism: Escherichia sp. 94.0001 (assembly GCF_013369155.2). Lineage (NCBI taxonomy): Bacteria > Pseudomonadati > Pseudomonadota > Gammaproteobacteria > Enterobacterales > Enterobacteriaceae > Escherichia > Escherichia sp. 94.0001. Next base: position 137,867 of record NZ_JABWMS020000001.1, read on the forward strand.
GGTCGTCAAACATTGAGCTTTGGCGGCCTTCTTCCAGTTTCGCCAGTTTTTCAAAGCTGGTGGCAAGACCAGCCGGGCTGATGCCGCGTTGGCGCAGAAGATCGTAAGAATAATCATCGGCTTCTGCTTCCTGGCGCTGGGAGAATTGCGAATTGACTAATTTCTCGCCCAGATCACCAAGTTGCGATTGCGATAAACTGCCGACAATCCCGCCCGCAGAGGCTGCCGCGACTCTCACGGCGTTGGTACCTAATGCAACTTGCATCCCTTTCTTCACATGGCCTAACGCGACGTGCCCCATTTCGTGACCGATCACCGCTTCGACTTCGTTATCCGTCATCATATCCATCAGCCCGCTATAGACGCGGATACAGCCGTTTGCCATCGCAAAAGCATTCACATCCTTCGCCATATACACTTTGTAATTCACCGGCTGACCGTTGATATTGTTGCCTAGCGCATTGGCAATAGTTGTCAGACGTTTAGCGTATTCGCTATTGGCTGGCGCAATCGTCGCCTTGCTGTCCATCTCCTGGCATGCCTGATCGCTCAGGGCTTTCACCTGCGCATCACTCAAACTGTAAGCCTGAAAAGCTTCCGCTCCTGATGAGAGCAGTCCGTTGGAGTCCATATTCTGGCAACCGGTCAGTACCGTTGCCACGCTCATTGCTACCAATAAGGCGCGAATTTTCATGTTTTCTCTTCCGCACAAGGTCAGGATTATTCTAAAAATGCACCGTTTGCAGGTGAATCGACGCTCAGTCTCAGTATAAGGAAAAGCGCAGCGGACGGGCGAGCGTTTGCGCAACATGCGAGCATGATCCAGAGATTTCTGAAGCGGCAAAAGGATGTTCCATGTACATGACGCGCGGCTTGCGGTAAATTGTTGGCAAATTTTCCGGCGTAGCCCAAAACGCGCTGTCGTCAAGTCGTTAAGGGCGTGCCCTTCATCATCCGATCTGGAGTCAAAATGTCCTCACGTAAAGAGCTTGCCAATGCTATTCGTGCGCTGAGCATGGACGCAGTACAGAAAGCCAAATCCGGTCACCCGGGTGCCCCTATGGGTATGGCTGACATTGCCGAAGTCCTGTGGCGTGATTTTCTGAAACACAACCCGCAGAATCCGTCCTGGGCTGACCGTGACCGCTTCGTGCTGTCCAACGGCCACGGCTCCATGCTGATCTACAGCCTGCTGCACCTCACCGGTTACGATCTGCCGATGGAAGAACTGAAAAACTTCCGTCAACTGCATTCCAAAACTCCGGGCCACCCGGAAGTGGGTTACACCGCTGGTGTGGAAACCACTACAGGTCCGCTGGGTCAGGGTATTGCCAATGCAGTCGGTATGGCGATTGCAGAAAAAACGCTGGCGGCGCAGTTTAACCGTCCGGGCCACGACATCGTCGACCACTACACCTACGCCTTCATGGGCGACGGCTGCATGATGGAAGGCATCTCCCATGAAGTTTGCTCTCTGGCGGGTACGCTGAAGCTGGGTAAACTGATTGCGTTCTACGATGACAACGGTATCTCTATCGATGGTCACGTTGAAGGCTGGTTCACCGACGACACCGCAATGCGTTTCGAAGCTTACGGCTGGCACGTTATTCGCGGCATCGACGGTCATGACGCGGCATCCATCAAACGCGCAGTAGAAGAAGCGCGCGCAGTGACTGACAAACCGTCCCTGCTGATGTGCAAAACCATCATCGGTTTCGGTTCACCGAATAAAGCCGGTACGCACGACTCCCACGGTGCGCCGCTGGGCGACGCTGAAATTGCCCTGACCCGCGAACAGCTGGGCTGGAAATATGCACCGTTCGAAATCCCGTCTGAAATCTATGCTCAGTGGGATGCGAAAGAAGCAGGCCAGGCGAAAGAATCCGCATGGAACGAGAAATTCGCTGCTTACGCCAAAGCTTATCCGCAGGAAGCCGCTGAATTTACCCGCCGTATGAAAGGCGAAATGCCGTCTGACTTCGATGCCAAAGCGAAAGAATTCATCGCTAAACTGCAGGCTAATCCGGCGAAAATCGCCAGCCGTAAAGCGTCTCAGAATGCGATTGAAGCGTTCGGCCCGCTGTTGCCGGAATTCCTCGGCGGCTCTGCTGACCTGGCACCGTCTAACCTGACCCTGTGGTCTGGTTCTAAAGCAATCAACGAAGATGCTGCGGGTAACTACATCCACTATGGTGTTCGCGAGTTCGGTATGACCGCGATTGCTAACGGTATCTCCCTGCACGGTGGCTTCCTGCCGTACACCTCCACCTTCCTGATGTTCGTGGAATACGCACGTAACGCCGTACGTATGGCTGCGCTGATGAAACAGCGTCAGGTGATGGTTTACACCCACGACTCCATCGGTCTGGGCGAAGATGGCCCGACTCACCAGCCGGTAGAGCAGGTCGCTTCTCTGCGCGTGACCCCGAACATGTCCACATGGCGTCCGTGTGACCAGGTTGAATCCGCGGTCGCGTGGAAATACGGCGTTGAGCGTCAGGACGGCCCGACTGCGCTTATCCTCTCCCGTCAGAACCTGGCGCAGCAGGAACGTACTGAAGAGCAGCTGGCAAACATCGCGCGCGGTGGTTATGTGCTGAAAGACTGTGCCGGTCAGCCGGAACTGATCTTCATCGCTACCGGTTCTGAAGTTGAACTGGCGGTTGCTGCCTACGAAAAACTGACTGCTGAAGGCGTGAAAGCGCGCGTGGTTTCCATGCCGTCTACCGACGCATTCGACAAGCAGGATGCGGCTTACCGTGAGTCTGTACTGCCGAAAGCGGTTACTGCACGCGTTGCGGTGGAAGCTGGCATTGCTGACTACTGGTACAATTATGTTGGCCTGAACGGTGCTATCGTCGGCATGACCACCTTCGGTGAATCTGCTCCGGCAGAGCAGTTGTTCGAAGAGTTCGGCTTCACCGTTGACAACGTTGTTGCGAAAGCAAAAGCGTTGCTGTAATCGGTAAGATGCTTTGTGAGAAGGGCCGCGAAAGCGGCCCTTCAGATTATTGGCAAAGTGCGCGTTGTTCATATCGGATGCGGCGTGAACGCCTTACCCGACCTACAAGATCGTGCAAATTCAATATATTGCAGGAAGTATGTAGGCCTGATAAGCGTAGCGCATCAGGCAGTTTTGCCTTTGCCATCAGTCTCAAGGGCCGCGAAAGCGGCCCTTTTTTTACTTAGTAGAGATAAACGGAACTGTACTGCCGGGGATCATGGTATCGGGTAGCTTACCGTCCCAACGCTCAGCAGTGGTGAGGGCAACAAGTCCGGGATTATCCCGCAGAGCTTCACCGCGCAGGCGGATCGCTTCTGCTTCAGCCGCACTTTTTAAACGAATAGTTTCAGCCTCTGCCGCGCCTCTTACGCGAATAGTCTCAGCTTCTGCTTTGGCTGCCGCCAGTTTACTGTCTGCTTCTGCCTGGGCCTGAGTTACCGCTATTTGCGCCTGGATTTTCTCTGTTTCCAGATTTTGCTTACGTGTGGCAATGGCGACTTCTGCTTTCATTCGATCTTCAATCGATTTTTCATAAGCGTCAGAAAAATCAATATTTTCAATCTGGACACCATCAATCACCACCGGGCCAACAACGGCTTTACGCATTGCATTTTGCAGATCCTGAACCAGTTTTGTACGATCCTGTACCGCGCTGATGGCGGTATATTGGCCGAAAACGTTCTCCAGTTGAGTTGGCAACTGACGGACAATCAGACGATCTTTTAATGCTTCAATGGTGTTGTAGGTTGTATAAACTGCGCCAGCTTCTGAAGGCTTAATATGAAAACTAACCGACACGGTCATTTGTGCCGGTTGCTGGTCGCGGCTGTAGGCCTGTAATCCCTGATAAACCACAGCCTGATTACGCGTGGAAATTTTCTCTACGCTTTCCATAAAAGGGATCTTAAAACCCAGACCCGGCTCGGCAACTTTTACGATTTTTCCGTAGCGCAGCAAAATGCCGCGTTCACCTTCATTAACGGTGTAATACGAGAGAAATGGCAGCACAACCACGGTAAGCACGCCAATGGCGATAGCAATAGATTTTTGTGGGCGAAATGAGGTTATTGAAACAGGCGCTTTCATGAGAATCTTCCTTGAGTAAAGTGTGGGAATATGTCACATGAGGTGAGGAGAAAACAGCCAACAGGTGAGAATTCAGAATCTATAAAGGGGGAGAGCGAAAAACATCGGCTAAAAAAGTATGTTTTCGAACATTCAATAGATAAATAGAGATATGCATCACAAATACATAGGCAGATAAAACATTGGTTTTGTGATAAACATAACAAACACAAACTTGACTTTATAAGTATAAATTTCATGTTGTTGTTATTTAACATTTTATTATTTTGGTTCATGTTTTTTTTCTTCTCGCGTGCCCAATTGCTTTCATTAAATCGCACGAGTATTTTATTTTTACCGCCGGACGGTACCCTAAAAATAAAATAAGGATAATTTATGCGGCTTATTGATTATTTTCCAGAATCATCAATCTCAGTTATACATTCAGCAAAAAATTGGCAGGAAGCTATCAATTTCTCGATGGCATCATTGCTGGATAAAAACTATATCAGCGAGAATTACATTCAGGCTATTAAAGATTCCACCATTAACAATGGCCCTTATTATATTCTCGCACCAGGCGTGGCAATGCCTCATGCGCGACCGGAATGTGGGGCGCTTAAAACCGGGATGTCTTTGACGTTACTTAAACAAGGCGTTTATTTTCCGGGGAATGACGAACCGATTAAATTACTTATCGGTCTTTCTGCTGCCGATGCCGATTCGCACATTGGTGCTATTCAGGCGTTAAGTGAATTGCTGTGCGAAGAAGAAATACTTGAACAACTCTTAACTGCAACATCAGAAAAACAATTAGCGGACATTATCAGCCGCGAATAATGACTCTCTCCTCTACAGGATAATATTATGGAAAACAAGTCTGCTCGTGCAAAGGTCCAGGCTTTTGGGGGCTTTTTGACGGCAATGGTCATCCCCAATATTGGTGCTTTTATTGCCTGGGGTTTTATTACTGCATTATTTATTCCTACTGGTTGGTTGCCTAACGAACATTTCGCCAAAATTGTCGGCCCGATGATTACCTATTTATTGCCCGTAATGATTGGTTCTACCGGTGGCCATTTAGTCGGCGGTAAACGCGGCGCAGTCATGGGCGGAATAGGGACAATTGGTGTAATCGTCGGCGCAGAAATCCCGATGTTCCTTGGTTCAATGATCATGGGACCGTTAGGTGGGCTGGTCATAAAATATGTTGATAAGGCACTGGAAAAACGCATACCTGCTGGTTTTGAGATGGTTATCAATAACTTCTCATTAGGTATCACCGGGATGCTCCTTTGTCTGCTGGGTTTTGAAGTTATCGGCCCGGCGGTGTTAATTGCCAATACTTTCGTCAAAGAGTGTATTGAGGCGCTGGTACATGCGGGCTATCTGCCTTTGCTGTCAGTCATCAATGAACCGGCGAAAGTGCTTTTCCTCAATAACGCGATAGATCAGGGCGTCTATTACCCGTTGGGGATGCAACAGGCTTCAGTTAACGGTAAATCCATCTTCTTTATGGTGGCGTCCAACCCTGGGCCTGGCTTAGGACTGCTGCTGGCGTTTACTTTGTTTGGTAAAGGGATGAGTAAACGTTCTGCGCCCGGGGCGATGATTATTCACTTCCTCGGTGGGATCCACGAACTGTATTTCCCGTATGTGCTGATGAAGCCGCTGACCATTATTGCCATGATTGCCGGCGGTATGTCTGGCACCTGGATGTTTAACTTACTGGACGGTGGTCTGGTGGCTGGTCCAAGTCCGGGGTCTATCTTTGCTTACCTTGCACTGACGCCGAAAGGCTCGTTCCTGGCGACAATTGCCGGTGTTACGGTAGGTACCCTGGTGTCCTTTGCTATCACTTCCGTAATACTGAAGATGGAAAAAACGGTGGAAACGGAGAGCGAAGATGAGTTTGCGCAGTCCGCCAATGCGGTTAAGGCGATGAAACAAGAAGGTGCATTCTCGTTAAGCCGGGTTAAGCGTATCGCCTTTGTTTGCGATGCGGGAATGGGCTCCAGCGCGATGGGCGCAACCACCTTCCGTAAGCGCCTGGAAAAAGCGGGGCTGGCAATTGAAGTAAAACATTACGCGATAGAAAACGTGCCTGCGGATGTGGATATCGTCGTTACTCACGCTAGTCTGGAAGGGCGCGTGAAACGCGTGACGGATAAACCGCTGATATTGATTAATAACTATATTGGCGATCCCAAACTCGACACTTTATTTAATCAATTAACCGCTGAACATAAAAACTGATTGCCGAGGTAAAAATGAAAACCAAAGTTGCTGCTATTTATGGCAAGCGGGATGTCCGTCTGCGCGAATTTGAACTGCCCGAAATTACCGATAATGAACTGCTGGTGAGTGTAATTTCTGACAGTGTGTGTTTATCGACCTGGAAAGCGGCGTTACTCGGTAGCGAACATAAACGGGTGCCCGACGATTTAGAAAATCATCCGGTCATTACCGGGCATGAATGTGCCGGGATTATTGTTGAAGTGGGGAAAAATCTTACCGACAAATATAAAAAAGGCCAACGTTTTGTATTGCAACCGGCGATGGGGCTACCAAGCGGGTATTCTGCGGGATACAGCTACGAATATTTTGGCGGTAATGCTACCTATATGATTATTCCGGAGATCGCCATTAACCTGGGCTGCGTATTACCCTATCACGGATCTTATTTTGCTGCGGCGTCTCTGGCAGAGCCGATGTGCTGCATTATTGGCGCTTATCATGCCAATTATCACACCACGCAATATGTTTATGAGCATCGCATGGGCGTGAAACCTGGTGGCAATATTGCGCTGCTGGCGTGTGCGGGCCCGATGGGGATAGGCGCTATCGATTACGCTATTCACGGCGGCATACAACCGTCGCGGGTAGTGGTGGTCGATATCGACGACAAACGCCTGGCACAGGTGCAGAAGCTGCTGCCGGTGGAGCTGGCGGCCAGCAAAGGCATTGAGCTGATATATGTGAATACCAAAGGAATGGCCGATCCGGTACAGAAGCTGCGGGCGCTGACAGGAGATGCTGGGTTCGATGACATTTTTGTTTATGCGGCGGTGCCTGCTGTCGTTGAGATGGCTGACGAATTACTGGCGGAAGATGGCTGCCTGAACTTCTTTGCCGGGCCGACGGATAAAAACTTCAAAGTGCCGTTTAATTTCTACAACGTCCATTACAACAGCACGCACGTCGTCGGTACATCGGGTGGTTCAACGGACGATATGAAAGAGGCGATTGCCCTGAGCGCCACGGGGCAGTTGCAACCGTCGTTTATGGTGACGCATATCGGTGGTCTGGATGCAGTGCCAGAAACCGTTCTCAATTTACCGGATATCCCCGGTGGTAAAAAACTCATTTACAACGGCGTTACCATGCCGCTCACCGCCATTGCCGATTTTGCCGAAAAAGGCAAAACAGATCCGCTGTTTAAAGAGCTTGCGCGGCTGGTTGAGGAAACGCACGGCATCTGGAATGAACAGGCCGAGAAATATCTGCTGGCGCAATTTGGCGTTGATATCGGGGAGGCCGCGCAATGATGTCCCTGGCGTGGCCATTATTTCGCGTTACGGAGCAGGCAGCGTTGGCTGCCTGGCCGCAAACCGGATGTGGCAACAAAAATAAAATTGATGGCCTGGCGGTCACCGCGATGCGCCAGGCATTAAACGATGTCGCTTTTCGTGGGCGAGTGGTCATCGGCGAGGGAGAAATTGACCATGCGCCGATGCTGTGGATTGGCGAAGAGGTGGGCAAAGGCGATGGGCCAGAAGTCGATATCGCAGTTGATCCCATTGAAGGCACGCGGATGGTGGCGATGGGGCAGAGCAATGCGCTGGCGGTCATGGCTTTCGCCCCTCGAGATAGCCTGTTACACGCGCCCGATATGTATATGAAAAAACTGGTTGTTAATCGGCTGGCGGCGGGCGCGATTGATCTGTCTTTGCCTCTGGCGGACAACTTGCGCAACGTGGCGAAAGCGTTAGGCAAACCGCTGGACAAGCTGCGTATGGTTACGCTGGATAAACCGCGCCTGAGTGCCGCAATTGAGGAAGCAACACAGCTGGGCGTGAAGGTTTTTGCCCTGCCGGATGGCGATGTCGCCGCCAGCGTGCTGACCTGCTGGCAGGATAATCCTTACGATGTGATGTACACCATCGGCGGTGCGCCGGAAGGTGTTATTTCTGCCTGTGCTGTTAAAGCATTGGGCGGGGATATGCAGGCCGAGCTGATTGATTTTTGCCAGGCAAAAGGGGATTACACGGAAAATCGGCAGATTGCAGAGCAGGAGCGCAAGCGTTGCAAGGAAATGGGCGTTGACGTTAACCGTGTGTACTCGCTCGATGAACTGGTGAGGGGGAACGATATCCTCTTTAGCGCTACGGGCGTGACGGGCGGCGAGTTGGTGAATGGTATCCAACAGACGGCGAATGGGGTGCGGACGCAGACATTACTGATCGGCGGCGCGGACCAAACGTGTAATATAATAAACTCCCTGCATTGATGGTGATCTATCGGAAGACGAATGGCGACGCTGACAGAAGATGATGTGCTTGAGCAACTGGACGCACAGGACAATTTATTGTCATTTATGAAAACTGCACATGTCATTTTGCTCCAGGGGATACGCCAGTTTCTGCCGTCGCTGTTTGTCGATAACGATGAAGAGATCGTGGAATATGCAGTGAAGCCGTTACTCGCTCAAAGCGGCCCGCTTGACGATATTGATGTTGCGCTACGTTTGATTTTTGCACTGGGGAAAATGGACAAATGGCTGTACGCCGATATCACGCACTTTTCCCAGTTCTGGCATTACCTGAATGAACAGGATGAAACGCCCGGATTTGCCGATGACATTACCTGGGATTTTATCAGCAACGTCAATAGCATAACCTGCAATGCGACGCTCTATGACGCGTTAAAAGCGATGAAGTTCGCTGATTTCGCCGTCTGGTCAGAGGTGCGTTTTAGTGGGATGGTCAAAACGGCGCTGACGCTGGCAGTAACGACCACCTTAAAGGAATTAACGCCGTGAAAATTGACTTAACGGTGAATGGTCTGAAGGTACAGGCACAGTACCCGAACGAAGAGATTGAAAATGTGCATAAACCGTTGCTGCGTATGCTGGCAGCCTTACAGACGGTAAATCCGCAGCGGCGTACCGTGGTTTTTCTTTGCGCTCCGCCGGGGACGGGTAAATCTACCCTAACCACTTTCTGGGAATATCTCGCGCAACAAGACCCGGAACTGCCCGATATTCAGACGCTCCCGATGGATGGCTTTCACCATTACAATAGCTGGCTGGATGCGCATCAATTGCGCCCCTTTAAAGGCGCACCAGAGACATTCGATGTAGCGAAACTGGCGGAAAATCTGCGCCAGGTAGTGGAAGGGGATTGTACGTGGCCGCAGTACGATCGACAAAAGCATGAGCCTGTTGAAGATGCGTTGCACGTTACCGCACCACTCGTCATCGTCGAAGGAAACTGGTTGTTGCTGGATGACGAGAAGTGGCGCCAGCTTGCGCAATTTTGTGATTTCTCGATCTTTATCAACGCGCCAGCTACTGCGTTGCGGGAACGACTGGTGGGGCGCAAGCTGGCGGGAGGGTTATCGCTGGCAGACGCAGAAGCCTTTTATGACCGTACCGATGGGCCGAATGTTCGCCGGGTGCTGGAAGAGAGTCTGCCTGCAAATTTGACCTTAATGATGACCGCTACGGGTGAATATCGTCTGGTGGATTAACGTTCCTGATTACACCATCTTCCAGTCGCACCACACGAGAGAAATGACGCCGGGTAAATGCGGCGTCATGACTGATTGCTACGACGCTCGTGCCTCGCTGGCGGCACTTTTCCAGCCAGCTTTCAAACACGCTCATCCAATTTTCGTCAAAATCCCGACTCGGCTCGTCCAGCAGCAATAGCGGCGGAGAGAGTGCTTCCAGGCAGGCGACGGCGACCATCCGTCGCTGCGCACTATGCAGATCTAACGGATGCGCGCTGGCAGTGTCTGCTAACTGACAGCATTGCAGGGCAGCATTGGTACGTTGAGTGATTTCATCCGCCAGGCATTTTTGCAGTTTCAAACCAAATGCGATCTCGTCAGCGACGGTGCTGTGAAAAAGCTGGTTTTCCGCTTCCTGAAACAGTACGCCAATCTTTGCTGCACGTTGGCGGTTTTTCAGGTTTTTCATCGCCTGTTGTTGCAGTATAACCGTACCGGTTGTGGGCGTAAGAAGACCTGCCATTACTCGTAACAGCGTCGATTTTCCCGCGCCATTGTCGCCGGTCAGCGCCAACCATTCACCTTGTTTGAGTTGCAGAGAAATGTCGCAAAGACAATCCGTTGCCGCGCCAGGCCAGCGATAAGATATCTGGTTTAACGTTAACATAGTGGCTGGAGCGCTCCGTTTTGCAATTGCCACGCTTGCTGGCAGTAGTTCAGGAAAGGTGTGCGATGACGTTCAAAAAGAATAATCAGCGAACCACGTTCAAACGCCCAGTGTTGTAAGCGCTGCAACAGCATTTCGCTGGCCTGCGGCGTCAGGCGACTAAAGGCTTCATCAAGAATTAATAGTTTTGGCTGCATCGCGATGGCGCAGGCGATGACCACGCGCTGTGTCTCTCCACCGGAGAGTGTTGCCGGGTGACGATGGCGCAACGGCTGGCACTCGGTCAGAGTCAGGGCGGCATCAATCCGCGCCATAATCTCCTCTTCAGCAAGACACAGATTTTCTGGCCCAAAGGCAACTTCTTCTTCCACGCTAAAGGTACAGCCGGAGAGCTGCAAATAGGGCGATTGCTGAACGAGCTGGATGGTGGCGGATTGTTCATTAAGCGGGAGATACCCAATGGGCGTACCGAGAAGCGTCCCCGTGCCGGTTATCTCTCCTGGCAGAAAGTCCGGATACCAGCCCGCCATCAGTTGCGCCAGCGTACTTTTGCCACTGCCGTTGTCACCAAAGATGGCGACTATCCCCGGTTTGACATAGTGAAAGTCATAACAGAACGGAGGGTGCGTTGAGTGTGTCGGGCAATAGCGAAACTGTTCTAACGTAACCATATCCACGCTCCGAATTCTGCCAGCATCAGCAAGATCATGGCGTAACGTGCCACTTTTTCCAGGTTACTGTCAGGCGGTGCCCATAACGTAGTGCGCCGGTTGTGGATCCGAAATGCCCGCATATCCAGCGCCGCACCACGGATAGCCAGATCGTTTAGCGCATTGTGTGTTAGCGGAATAATTAGCGCGGGTATAGCACGTAAACGCTGATACCAGCCCTCATCCAGCGGCACCCCACGGGCGCGCTGCGCTTCATGAATAATCGCTAATTGCCGTTTTAACTGCTCAACGACCAACAAAGGCCCAGCGAACAGATAAGCGACGCCCGGCGGCAGGCGAGAAGCAAACAAAGCGCGGATAAAACGTTGCACTGGGACGAATTGCATCCACAACTGCGAGGTTGAAACAATCGCCAGAATCCGCAACCAGAGCGTAATAGCATGCGTCCACCGTTCTGGCGAGCGTGGCGTGCCGCTTAGCCATTCTGTCAGCCAGCCACCGTGTACCAGCCACAGTCCAGCCCCCAGCGAGAACATCAGCCAGACAACATATTTTACCCGCCGCCGCGTGGCCTTTAGCGCAATAAGGCAGAAAAAGGTCGCCGCGCTATAGAATGGCAGTATTGTCTGTGTGGGCAGGATAAGCGTGGTGCAGGCCGCCAGCGCCCACAGCGTTAGGGATGTAAACGGATGCATTTAGCGCACGGCAGCCATTGCCGGAAAATGGCGCGTGGTGCGAATCGGCAGCTGACGCAGTAAAAGCCAGACAATCACCGCTGTAAGAATTTTATCGACCAGGTTTGCGCCTATCACCGTAATCGCCACCGACTCCACCAGGTTTTGCCCCATAGAGTGCATCCAGGCAACGAACAAATCGGCTCCGCTACCGGTGACACCGCCGAACAGCGCAGTACGCAGCGGTACAGCGACGACCGTTACTGCAAGCGTAATAATCACGCCGCTGACAACGACTTTTGGCAGGGTGCGAAACCAACCCGCTCGCGCCAGCCAACCGGCGACCAGGCCAATAACCATCGCCACGGGGGCAAAGGCGGCGGCGATCGGGTCGGTGAGCAATCCCCAGAGTAAATTGGTCAGTAAGCCGGTCAGCATCCCGATCACCGGACCAAGCAGTACCGCGCTAATAAGTGTGCCGATGGAGTCGAGAAATATAGGTAATTTGACCATGCTGGCCAGTTGCCCGCCAATCATATTGATGGCGATAGAGATAACAATCAACACCAGTGCTTGACTGGAAAAGTGGCGACGCGCCATAAGAAAACCTCTCTGAAAGTAGTTATTTAACGGGGGAAATATGCAATTCGTCGTAACCAGAAAGCGCGCAAGGTTGGCGGCTAAACGCCAGCTCCTCAAGGCAGCCGATCACCAGTTCAAGCGTGGTCCGCACGGTACAGCCGGGCATCATATGACCGCCAAACATCGTGCCGTGTGGATCGGAAACGCAGAGATGAAGATGTTCACCACTCTGTTCCAGTGTGCCGTTCAATGCGATGACTTCGAACTTACCGCTTAGTAGGGCCGTGTTTTCTTGCCCGGCATAGCGTAAGGCGACGTCAGTCAGACTGCCGGTACAACCTGCAATCCACGCGGCGTGGAGTTGTTGTTGCTGCGCGAAGGCGCGTAATTGGGAGAGAACTTCCTGCCCTGGGAGCAGGCGCAGCGCGTAAAAGCGTGCGGAGGAAGAATATGGGTAGGGCAATGTCATCATTGGAGTACTCCGAAACTCGGACGTATTGCGGATAATATCGACGCTGCATCAGTCATATTCTGATATAAGTCAGGGTTTGTGACGGCACAACGAAAAGATTTTGCTACGCTTATTCGTGATTCTGCAAAGTGGAATAAATTCCACAGGGGCGGGGATGAAAACGTGACGTAAGTCAGATAATTGTCTTCTTTGACTGGACAATCATTCCTTTTATTCCACGTTTCGCTTATCCTAGCTGAAGCGTTTCAGTCGATTAAATGTTCGACAATTAACCAATCAGTCGCAGTTTGCGACAGGTAAGGTTTCCCCGGACGATTTGCTGGATTACTCTGTCTGGCAAATTTGCTCAGGGAAAACCTTGCAGGAGATCTATGACCGTACGCGTAGCGATAAATGGCTTCGGTCGCATCGGGCGTAATGTGGTTCGTGCTTTGTATGAATCCGGACGCCGGGCGGAAATTACCGTGGTGGCAATCAACGAACTGGCGGATGCTGCGGGCATGGCGCATTTGTTGAAATATGACACCAGTCATGGCCGTTTTGCATGGGAAGTACGACAGGAACGCGATCAACTTTTTGTTGGTGATGACGCCATCCGCGTATTGCATGAACGTTCACTGCAATCGCTCCCATGGCGTGAACTGGGCGTCGATGTGGTTCTTGACTGCACCGGCGTATATGGCTCCCGCGAGCATGGCGAAGCGCATATTGCCGCCGGGGCCAAAAAAGTGCTCTTTTCACATCCTGGTAGTAACGATCTCGACGCGACCGTGGTTTACGGCGTCAATCAGGATCAACTTCGTGCGGAACACCGCATCGTTTCTAACGCTTCCTGTACCACGAATTGCATAATTCCCGTCATCAAATTGTTAGATGATGCGTACGGTATTGAGTCCGGCACTGTGACCACAATTCACTCCGCCATGCACGATCAACAGGTTATTGATGCATACCATCCTGACCTGCGTCGCACCCGGGCAGCCAGCCAGTCGATCATTCCAGTCGATACTAAACTGGCCGCCGGTATCACACGATTTTTTCCGCAATTTAACGATCGCTTTGAAGCAATTGCGGTGCGTGTACCAACCATAAATGTGACGGCAATCGATTTAAGCGTGACGGTGAAGAAACCTGTAAAAGCCAATGAAGTCAACCTGTTGCTGCAAAAAGCAGCACAAGGTGCATTTCATGGTATAGTTGACTATACGGAATTGCCGTTGGTCTCTGTAGATTTTAACCACGATCCGCACAGTGCCATTGTCGATGGCACCCAAACCCGGGTCAGTGGCGCACACCTGATCAAAACGTTGGTCTGGTGCGATAACGAATGGGGCTTTGCTAACCGAATGCTCGACACGACGTTAGCTATGGCTACTGTTGCTTTCAGGTAAGACGCAAGCAGCGTCTGCAAAACTTTTAGAATCAACGAGAGGATTCACCATGTCTGTAATTAAGATGACCGATCTGGATCTTGCTGGGAAACGTGTATTTATCCGTGCGGATCTGAACGTACCAGTAAAAGACGGGAAAGTAACCAGCGACGCGCGTATCCGTGCTTCTCTGCCGACCATCGAACTGGCCCTGAAACAAGGCGCGAAAGTGATGGTAACTTCCCACCTGGGTCGTCCTACCGAAGGCGAGTACAACGAAGAATTCTCTCTGCTGCCGGTTGTTAACTACCTGAAAGACAAACTGTCTAACCCGGTTCGTCTGGTTAAAGATTACCTCGACGGCGTTGACGTTGCTGAAGGTGAACTGGTTGTTCTGGAAAACGTTCGCTTCAACAAAGGCGAGAAGAAAGACGACGAAACCCTGTCCAAAAAATATGCTGCACTGTGTGACGTGTTCGTAATGGACGCATTCGGTACTGCTCACCGCGCGCAGGCTTCTACTCACGGTATCGGTAAATTCGCTGATGTTGCGTGCGCAGGCCCGCTGCTGGCAGCTGAACTGGACGCGCTGGGTAAAGCACTGAAAGAACCTGCTCGCCCGATGGTGGCTATCGTTGGTGGTTCTAAAGTATCTACCAAACTGACCGTTCTGGACTCCCTGTCTAAAATCGCTGACCAGCTGATCGTGGGTGGTGGTATCGCTAACACCTTTATCGCGGCACAAGGCCACGATGTGGGTAAATCCCTGTACGAAGCTGACCTGGTTGACGAAGCAAAACGTCTGCTGACCACCTGCAACATTCCGGTTCCGTCTGACGTTCGCGTAGCAACTGAGTTCTCTGAAACTGCACCGGCTACCCTGAAATCTGTTAACGATGTGAAAGCTGACGAGCAGATCCTGGATATCGGCGATGCTTCTGCGCAGGAACTGGCTGAAATCCTGAAGAATGCGAAAACCATTCTGTGGAACGGCCCGGTTGGCGTGTTCGAATTCCCGAACTTCCGCAAAGGTACTGAAATCGTGGCTAACGCTATCGCAGACAGCGAAGCGTTCTCCATCGCTGGCGGCGGCGACACTCTGGCAGCAATCGACCTGTTCGGCATTGCTGACAAAATCTCCTACATCTCCACTGGCGGCGGCGCATTCCTCGAATTCGTGGAAGGTAAAGTACTGCCTGCAGTAGCGATGCTCGAAGAGCGCGCTAAGAAGTAAAAAATCACAGGGCAGGGAAACCTGCCCTTGTTGCAGCGCGCTTTTAGAGCACGCATTTTTTCATACTCTAAATAATTCGAGTTGCAGGAAGGCGACAAGAGAGTGAATCCCCAGGAGCTTACATAAGTAAGTGACTGGGGTGAGCGAACGCAGACGCAGCACATGCAACTTGAAGTATGACGAGTATAAGGCCCGACGATACAGGACAAGAGACATGTCTAAGATTTTTGATTTCGTAAAACCTGGCGTAATCACTGGTGATGACGTACAGAAAGTTTTCCAGGTAGCAAAAGAAAACAACTTCGCACTGCCAGCAGTAAACTGCGTCGGTACTGACTCCATCAACGCCGTACTGGAAACCGCGGCTAAAGTTAAAGCGCCGGTTATCGTTCAGTTCTCCAACGGTGGTGCTTCCTTTATCGCTGGTAAAGGCGTGAAATCTGACGTTCCGCAGGGTGCTGCTATCCTGGGTGCGATCTCTGGTGCGCATCACGTTCACCAGATGGCTGAACACTATGGTGTTCCAGTGATCCTGCACACCGACCACTGCGCGAAAAAACTGCTGCCGTGGATCGACGGTCTGCTGGACGCGGGTGAAAAACACTTCGCAGCTACCGGTAAGCCGCTGTTCTCTTCTCACATGATCGACCTGTCTGAAGAATCTCTGCAAGAGAACATCGAAATCTGCTCTAAATACCTGGAGCGCATGTCCAAAATCGGCATGACTCTGGAAATCGAACTGGGTTGCACCGGTGGTGAAGAAGACGGCGTGGACAACAGCCACATGGACGCTTCTGCACTGTACACCCAGCCGGAAGACGTTGATTACGCATACACCGAGCTGAGCAAAATCAGCCCGCGCTTCACCATCGCAGCGTCCTTCGGTAACGTACACGGCGTATACAAGCCGGGTAACGTTGTTCTGACTCCGACCATCCTGCGTGACTCTCAGGAATATGTTTCCAAGAAACACAACCTGCCGCACAACAGCCTGAACTTCGTATTCCACGGCGGTTCCGGTTCTACTGCTCAGGAAATCAAAGACTCCGTAAGCTACGGCGTAGTGAAAATGAACATCGATACCGATACCCAATGGGCAACCTGGGAAGGTGTTCTGAATTACTACAAAGCGAACGAAGCTTATCTGCAGGGTCAGTTGGGCAACCCGAAAGGCGAAGATCAGCCGAACAAGAAATACTACGATCCGCGCGTATGGCTGCGTGCCGGTCAGACTTCGATGATCGCTCGTCTGGAAAAAGCATTCCAGGAACTGAACGCGATCGACGTTCTGTAAGATATTCCTTTCTGCTTATCTCAAGGCCCGCTCTGCGGGTCTTTTTTTCGCCAAAAGCAAAATTGCCTGATGCGCTACGCTTATCAGGCCTACACGTATCCTGCAATATACTGAATTTACAGGCTTTTGTAGGTCTGGTAAGGCGTTAAAGCCGCATCCAGTATGACAAAGCGCACATTGATATCTGTCTGAGCCCCGCTCTGCGGGTCTTTTTTCGCCAAAAGCAAGGTGATGCAGATGAGAAATCTGTGATCTATTTGGCAAAATTATGCTTTATTGTTTACCCTTGTCAGACTGCCCGTCATAAGGCGGCGGAGTGTATTTCTCCATTTTGAGTCAGTTGAAAAGGAATATTGAATGGAAGATTTGAATGTTGTCGATAGCATAAACGGCGCGGGGAGCTGGCTGGTGGCTAACCAGGCGCTGCTGCTAAGTTATGCAGTAAACATCGTGGCGGCACTCGCGATCATCATCGTTGGTTTGATTATCGCGCGGATGATTTCCAACGCGGTGAATCGCCTGATGATCTCCCGTAAAATCGATGCCACCGTTGCTGATTTTCTTTCTGCATTAGTCCGTTACGGAATTATCGCCTTTACGCTAATCGCTGCACTGGGGCGCGTGGGCGTACAAACCGCGTCAGTCATTGCTGTACTCGGTGCCGCAGGCTTAGCTGTTGGTCTGGCTTTGCAGGGGTCACTGTCTAACCTGGCCGCTGGCGTGTTACTGGTCATGTTCCGCCCGTTCCGTGCCGGAGAATATGTTGACCTCGGCGGCGTAGCCGGTACTGTGCTGAGCGTGCAGATTTTCTCCACCACCATGCGTACTGCAGACGGTAAAATTATCGTTATTCCGAACGGTAAAATTATTGCCGGGAATATTATTAACTTCTCCCGCGAGCCAGTTCGCCGTAACGAATTTATTATTGGCGTGGCGTATGATTCCGATATCGATCAGGTTAAGCAGATCCTGACCAATATTATCCAGTCTGAAGACCGCATTTTGAAAGATCGCGAAATGACTGTGCGTCTGAACGAACTTGGCGCATCGTCGATTAATTTCGTGGTCCGCGTCTGGAGCAAAAGCGGCGATCTACAAAACGTGTACTGGGATGTGCTGGAGCGTATTAAACGTGAATTTGATGCCGCCGGTATCAGCTTCCCGTACCCGCAAATGGATGTGAACTTTAAGCGGGTGAAAGAAGACAAAGCTGCATAATCAACGCTGAGGCCAGATAATACTCTCTGGCCTCTCTCTTATTAGTTTTTCTGATTGCCAATTAATATTATCAATTTCCGCTAATAACAATCCCGCGATATAGTCTCTGCATCAGATACTTAATTCGGAATATCCAACGTGTTTTCTTATTATTTTCAAGGTCTTGCGATTGGGGCGGCTATGATCCTACCGCTCGGTCCACAAAATGCTTTTGTGATGAATCAGGGCATACGTCGTCAGTACCACATTATGATTGCCTTACTTTGTGCTATCAGCGATTTGGTCCTGATTTACGCCGGGATTTTTGGTGGCAGTGCGTTATTGATGCAGTCGCCGTGGTTGCTTGCGCTGGTCACCTGGGGCGGCGTAGCCTTCTTGCTGTGGTATGGTTTTGGCGCTTTTAAAACAGCAATGAGCAGTAATATTGAGTTAGCCAGTGCCGAAGTCCTGAAGCAAGGCAGATGGAAAATTATCGCCACCATGTTGGCAGTGACCTGGCTGAATCCGCATGTTTACCTGGATACTTTTGTTGTACTGGGCAGCCTTGGTGGGCAGCTTGACGTCGAACCAAAACGTTGGTTTGCGCTCGGGACAATTAGCGCCTCTTTCCTGTGGTTCTTTGGTCTGGCTCTTCTCGCAGCCTGGCTGGCACCGCGCCTGCGCACGGCAAAATCACAGCGCATTATCAATCTCGTAGTGGGATGTGTTATGTGGTTTATTGCCTTGCAGCTGGCGAGAGACGGTATTGCTCATGCACAAGCCTTGTTCAGTTAGGCGCTATCTGATGGAAAAATAAAACAGAGGCGCTAAGCTTGCCTCCAGAGGTCCTGAATTTTGGGCAAGTCAATTAACACGGAGAGACTAACGTGAAGTTCAAAGTTATCGCCCTGGCGGCATTAATGGGTATTAGCGGGATGGCAGCGCAGGCTAACGAATTGCCGGATGGACCGCATATTGTCACCTCCGGTACGGCAAGCGTGGATGCGGTGCCAGACATTGCCACTCTTGCGATTGAAGTCAACGTGGCCGCGAAGGATGCCGCTACTGCCAAGAAACAGGCGGATGAGCGCGTCGCACAATACATTTCCTTCCTTGAGCTCAATCAGATCGCGAAAAAAGATATCAGCTCAGCGAACTTACGCACCCAGCCAGATTATGATTATCAGGATGGTAAAAGTATCCTGAAAGGCTACCGTGCTGTGAGAACGGTGGAAGTCACGCTCCGTCAGTTAGACAAACTGAATTCCTTGCTGGATGGTGCGCTGAAGGCGGGTCTTAACGAAATTCGTTCTGTATCGCTGGGCGTGGCGCAGCCGGATGCCTATAAAGACAAAGCGCGTAAGGCAGCGATTGATAACGCGATTCATCAGGCGCAGGAACTGGCGAACGGCTTTCATCGTAAACTAGGGCCGGTATATAGCGTGCGCTACCATGTTTCCAACTATCAGCCCAGCCCAATGGTGCGGATGATGAAAGCCGATGCCGCGCCGGTCTCAGCCCAGGAAACTTACGAGCAGGCTGCTATTCAGTTTGATGATCAGGTCGATGTGGTCTTCCAGTTAGAACCTGTGGATCAACAACCCGCTAAAACACCTGCCGCACAATAATACTTGTAGCCCGACGTATTGGTCGGGCTAATGCCTTTACCCGATATTGCCTCCTTTTTCTGTAATTTTCTGTAAAACCATGACGTAATCACCTATCTTTGCTCGCGGTTTCATCAAGGATAGGCTGACTGAAACGGTTAAGCGGACAAGGATGCGGGGGAGCGGGGATGGACATTTTTATTTCGAAAAAGATGCGCAATTTCATTTTATTAGCGCAAACTAATAATATTGCCCGGGCGGCAGAAAAAATCCATATGACGGCTTCGCCATTTGGCAAAAGCATTGCCGCGCTGGAAGAACAAATTGGCTATACGCTATTTACCCGCAAAGATAATAATATCAGCCTCAATAAAGCCGGGCAGGAACTGTATCAAAAACTGTTCCCGGTTTATCAACGGCTTTCTGCGATTGATAATGAAATCCATAACTCAGGACGTCGTTCACGAGAAATTGTGATAGGCATAGATAATACTTATCCGACCATTATTTTTGATCAGTTGATTAGTCTCGGAGATAAGTACGAAGGCGTGACCGCCCAGCCAGTTGAGTTCAGCGAAAACGGCGTTATCGATAATCTTTTTGACCGTCAGTTAGATTTTATAATCTCCCCACAGCATGTATCTGCACGAGTTCAGGAACTGGAAAACCTGACTATCAGTGAACTACCACCGCTGCGATTGGGCTTTCTCGTTTCTCGCCGTTATGAAGAGCGACAAGAGCAAGAGTTGCTTCAGGAGCTACCCTGGCTACAAATGCGCTTTCAGAACCGGGCCAACTTCGAAGCAATGATTGATGCGAATATGCGTCCTTGTGGGATCAATCCCACCATTATTTATCGACCTTACAGTTTTATGGCCAAAATCAGCGCCGTGGAGCGCGGACATTTTCTGACGGTGATCCCGCATTTTGCCTGGCGACTGGTGAATCCGGCAACGCTGAAATATTTTGATGCGCCGCACAGGCCGATGTATATGCAGGAATATCTTTATTCAATCAGAAATCATCGTTATACCGCCACGATGCTTCAGCATATTGCTGAAGATCGTGACGGGACGAGCCATTAACCCAGCATCGAGCCGGTTGCAATTAAATTACGGTGTAAATCGAAGACGTGGCTAAGATCGTGGTGAATATGTCCGCCGGGCGCATTTTCCAGATAGCGATGCAGATAATCCCGATACATAGGATGTGCACAATTATCAATGATGGTGCGGGCGCGTTGAAGCGGGGAAAGACCACGCAGATCGGCGATCCCTTGTTCGGTGATGATCACTTTGACGCTGTGTTCGCTGTGATCAACATGGCTGCACATTGGCACGACGGTTGAGATCTTGCCTTCTTTAGCAATCGACGGGGCCATAAAGATCGACAGATACGCGTTGCGTTCAAAATCACCGCTGCCACCGATGCCGTTCATCAGATCGACCCCGGCTACGTGCGTTGAGTTGGCATGCCCGTAAATATCAAACTCCAGGCCGACGTTCAGAGCGATGACGCCCAGACGACGGATGATTTCCGGGTTATTGGAAATCTCCTGCGGACGCAACACAATGCGGCTGGCAAAGTAATCCATATTGTCGTAAATCTTGCGCAGGGAATCGGCCGAGATAGTCAGGCTGGAGGCGCTGGCCCCGCTGATTTTGCCCGTTTCCAGTAAATGCACCACCGATTCCTGTAGCACTTCCGAATACATCATGAACGGAGGAATTTCCGGGTTTTCCCCTAGTCGCGCCATGACTGCATTATTGATATTGCCCACGCCACTTTGCAGCGGCAGAAATTCCGGCGGAATACGCCCATGCGCCATTTCCTGCAACAAGAACGTGACCACGTTATCGGCAATCTGCTGGCACATGGGATTTTGCTTATCCAGCATATTACCGGCGTCGGGCAAGTTGGTTTCCACGACGGCGACAATCTTTTTCGGATCGATTTGCACATAGCGGGTACCGACGCGATCCATTGCATGGAAGATCGATACGCTATTGCGCCGCGGTGGCGCGCCAGGAATCACAATATCCGCCAGTTCTGCAACGCGCGGATCGTGATAGTGATTGAGTTCAATGATCACTTTCTTCGCCCGCAGCAGCCAGGTCGGCGCATTACCGATCCCGCTGGTTAACCAGACTCGACCATCCGGTGCCAGTGCCGATGCTTCAATGACGGCAACATCAATTTCGCCGAAGAAACCGTAATTGACCATTTGCGCCACTTCGCTCAAATGCAGGTCAACGAAACTCACCGCGCCCTGATTGATCTTTTTACGTAAACCGGACGATGTTTGATATGGCGCACGCCAGGAAACAGCATCGGCGTCAGAAAGTACATCGTCAGCGGCGGCGCTGATTGACGCCCCCGTCAGTAGGCGGATTTGATACGGCTTTTTGGCCTCATGCTGTTCGTTAGCTCTGCGGGCAATGGCGGTGGGAAGGGCTTTCGGCGAACCCGCCGGGGTAAAGCCGCTAAATGCCACCATGTCGTTATGCTGGATAATTTCTGCCGCTTCATCGGCGGTCATCCTTGTCCACTGAGTTTCCATTTTTACTCCTTCGTTCGCAGGGATTAATGACCAACGAAATTAGGTTTACGTTTTTCGAGGAAAGCGTTCATCCCTTCCTGGTAATCTTCGCTGTCATAAACCGCGCGGCGCATCCCCTGAATACGTTCAAATTCATCGGAGTTCATGGTGTGCGCTTCGCCCAGTACACGCAGTTCTTCTTTGATAACGGCAATGGCTAACGGCGCTTTCTCAGAGATGTGGTGCGCCATTTGTAAGGTGAAATCTTCCAGTTCTTCCACTTCCACAACATGATTGAGGATGCCGACAGCCAGCGCGCGCTGGGCTGTGATTGGCGAAGCGGTAAAAATCAGCTCTTTGACAATGTGGAAGCCCGCGTCGCGGGTCAGGTTGTGAATGCCGACCAGGTTATACGGGACGCCGAGGTTTACAGGCGTCATTGAGAAGGTTGAGGTACTGGCGGCGATGATCAGATCGGAACTCATGATCATTTCAAATGCGCCCCCCCAAACACTACCTTCCACCATCGAAATGATCGGTTTCGGGAATTTTTGGATCATGCGTGTGATCTGACGCAACGGATCATCATAGGAGAGCGGATCGCGACCGCCAGACGGCAGTTCGTGAATATCGTGACCTGCGGAGAAGACTTTGGATCCACTCGGCGCGCGCAAAATGATACAGCGAATTTCCGGCCGGTTGAGATCGCTTAATGCCTGCATAAGATCATCAATAAAGACTTTACTTAAGGCATTAAGTTTTCGGCCATAGTTAAACTCAATGACCGCCACTTTGTTGATAGTGACAACGTTCACATACTGATAAGACATAAAAATTCCTTTAATCAAAATATTGCGTCTGGATAAATTCACTGAGCTGTCGCAGGCCGGTGCGCGGTGAGAGCGTATTGTTTTTGACCGCTAAAAGCGTCTGGCGGTAATAGCGATCGAAATCTTCATTCGCGAACAGGTGATTCAGCACTTCTTCTTCGGTTTGTTTACGCAGCCATTCCACCGATTGTTGTTGCCGCACTTGCTGTAAACGACCACTGGCAGTTAGCGCGGTTTTGAAGTCGATGATGGCGTGCCAGATCTCATCGATTCCACGTTTTTCCAGTGCGCTACAAGTCAGAACTCGTGGCTGCCATTCGTCGTATTTACGTCGCAGAATATGCAGGGCACTCTCGTACATATGCCGGGCAATGGCGACATTGGTATGGTTATCGCCATCGTCTTTGTTGATAACGATCAGATCTGCCACTTCCATCAGCCCCTTTTTAATCCCCTGCAGATCATCGCCGCCACCGGCAATTTGCAACGAGATAAAACAGTCCACCATGCGGGCGACTTCCGTTTCCGACTGTCCGACGCCAACCGTTTCGACAATCACTACGTCATAACCCGCCGCTTCGCATAACAGCATTAATTCCCGCGCTCGCTGACTGGCACCGCCCAGATGGCCGGAGGATGGTACCGGGCGAATAAACGCCGCCTCGGCACGCGCCAGGTCATTCATGCGGGTTTTATCCCCGAGAATGCTACCGCCAGTGACCGGGCTGCTGGGATCGACCGCAATAACCGCAACCTTTAGTCCCTCACGAATCAACAACATGCCAAAGGCTTCAAGAAAGGTACTTTTCCCCGCGCCGGGTGTGCCGGTAACACCCAGTCGCAGGGCGTTACCACAGAACGGCATAATGGCATCAAGCAGTTGCGTACTTAGCGCCTGATGACGCGGGTGACGGCTTTCCACCAGCGTCATGGCCTGGGCGAGCGTGGCACGCTCACCCTGACGTAAGCGGCGAATACTTTCTGCCAGCGTGGCTTCATTAATCATGATGCTGGCTTATCAGATTCAGTACGTCGCGCACGCTGTCGAGCATAGGCGTACCTGGACCATAAATCGCCGCCACGCCGCGCTCCTGCAGGAAGGCGTAATCCTGCGGTGGAATGACGCCACCCGCGACCACGAAAATATCTTCGCGATTCCATTTCTTCAGCGCTTCGACCAGTTCCGGGATCAGCGTTTTATGACCGGCAGCCAGTGAAGATGCGCCCACTATGTGAACGTCGTTTTCTACTGCCAGGCGGGCGATCTCTTCAGGTGTAGAGAACATCGGGCTTAAATCTACGTCGAAACCGAGATCGGAATAGGCGCTGGCGATCACTTTCGCGCCGCGATCGTGCCCATCCTGGCCCATTTTGGCGATCAGAATGCGCGGGCGACGACCATTGTCGGCAAGGAACTGCTCCGTTTGCGCAACAATGGCATCGAACTCGGAGGCCGATTTCTCAGACTGATGATAGCTTTGCGCAATCACGCCGGTAACACACTGGCTTGGCACCAGATAACGGTCGAAAGCGGCTTCCAGCGCATCGGAAATTTCACCCAGGGTGGCGCGAACGCGAGCGGCATTAACAGCGGCAGCCAGCAGGTTTTCGTTATGCTGTGCGGCGTGAGTCAGGGCGTTCAACGCGGCGGTTACGGCGGCATCATCACGGGTGGCGCGAATGCATTCCAGCGAAGCAATTTGCTCGTTACGCACCATCACGTTGTCGATCTCAAGTACATCGGTTTCGTCTTCGTGATCCAGTTTGTACTTGTTGACACCAACGATGACACGTTTTCCCTGATCGATCAGCGACTGTTCACGCGCTGAGGCTTCTTCGATCATTCGTTTTGGCAGACCTGCTTCGATCGCTTTCGCCATGCCACCGGCTTCGTCGATCTGTTGGATAATGGCTCTGGCTTGTTTGACGATTTGATCGGTCAGCGATTCAACGTAATAGGATCCGGCCAGTGGATCGACGGTGCGGCAGAGTTCTGATTCTTCCTGAATGATGATCTGGGTATTGCGGGCAATGCGTGCTGAGAAATCGGTAGGCAAACCAAGCGCTTCATCAAAGGCGTTGGTATGCAGTGACTGAGTACCGCCCAGCGTTGCAGCCAGTGCTTCAATGGTGGTGCGGATAACGTTGTTATACGGATCCTGTTCAGTCAGGCTCCAGCCTGAGGTCTGGCAGTGGGTACGCAGCGCCAGTGATTTCGGATCCTGTGCGTCAAATCCACTGACCGCTTCGCTCCATAAATAACGTGCCGCACGCAACATGGCGACGTTCATAAACAGATCCATGCCAATGCCGAAGAAAAACGACAGGCGAGGAGCGAAGTCATCAATTTTCAGCCCGGCGGAGATTGCTGCTTTGATGTACTCAATCCCATCAGCGAGCGTAAATGCTACCTGCTGCACGCAGTTGGCACCCGCTTCACCCATATGGTAACCGCTGATACTGATGGTATTAAATCGCGGCATGTTGCCGGAACACCAGGCGATGATGTCAGCAATAATGCGCATTGACGGTTTCGGCGGGTAAATATAGGTGTTGCGGCAGAGATACTCTTTGAGGATATCGTTCTGAATGGTGCCTGTCAGTTTATCGGGCGTAACTCCTTGCTCTTCTGCGGCGACAATATAAAACGCCAGTACTGGTAACACTGCGCCATTCATGGTCATCGAAACCGACATTTTATCCAGCGGGATCTGGTCGAACAGGACCTTCATATCTTCCACGGTGTCGATGGCGACGCCCGCTTTGCCGACGTCACCCGCAACGCGCGGGTTATCGGAGTCGTAGCCACGGTGGGTGGCAAGGTCAAACGCAACGGAAAGACCTTTTTGCCCGGCGGCCAGGTTACGGCGATAAAAAGCGTTAGACTCTTTTGCTGTCGAGAAACCGGCATACTGACGGATAGTCCACGGTTGGGCGGTATACATAGTGGCACGCGGGCCACGAACGTAGGGTGGCAAACCAGGAAGGGTACCGGTCACTTCCAGATTATCGAGATCGGCTTCAGTATACAGCGACTTGATGGCGATCCCTTCTGCGGTTTGCTGAACCAGCGAGTCGACAGTTTTCTCCCGACGACTCAATTCCTTGTTGGCAATCTGTTGCCACTCCTGCACGTTAGACATTATTTGCTCCATAAAACGCAATCAAAATGAGGGTATTTGCGCTTACGGTGAGCTTTTTACGTGGGTTTGTCGCCAGCAAAAAAAATGCATTCAGACGTCGTTTTTTGCCGCCTGAGATTTGTCTATTTTGTGATGTGATTCAAGGAATACAAAAAGAACTGGAGGTGATGCCTGGTATGTATTACCAGGCATTATTTGATGGATTATTCCTGACGAAGAACTTTGTGACCATAATCGAGCAACGCATCAGTGACTTTACGCATCATGCGGCTTTCAGGAGCAAAGCGGTGCCAGTAGAGCATCCGGCGTTGAAATAGCCCTGGCGTTAAGTCAATCAGTTCGCCGCTGGCCAGTTCTTTCTCGATTTGCAGATGTGGGATCATACAGCAGGTGGTCCCCTGACGAGCAAGTTGCACGAACGCTTCTGAAGAATTAACGATATGGCAGGGTACGCTGCCTGGAGGCAGATCAAAGTTTTGCTGCAAAAAGGCCTGGTGCATATCATCAAGATGGTCAAACGCGACCACTGGCGCTTTCAGTAATGCCGAACGCGTTACGCCGTTAGGGAAATATTTTTCGGCGAACGGTTTTGAGCTGACGAACAGATAGTCGAGCGCACCGAGCTTATCGACAAGACAACTCGGTAGCGCCTGATGTTGAATACTCACCGCGCCGACCACTTCGCCGCGACGCAGACGTTCCTGAGTGCGGGTTTCATCTTCTACCTGCAAGTTGAGGCGGATAGGCGAATCAGCCAGTACAGGAGCCAGTGCCGGAAGCAGCCAGGTCGCCAGACTGTCAGCGTTGACCGCCAGTGAAAGCAGCAGCGGAGTTGAACCGGTTTGTTCATCGCCCAGCCACTCTTCTTCCAGTAACTCCACCTGGCGTAGCAGTGCCAGCAGTTTTTGCCCTTGTTCCGTCGGGCGCGGCGGTACGGTACGCACCAACAGCGGCTGCCCGAACATATTTTCCAGTTGCTTAATGCGCTGTGAGACGGCTGATTGTGTAATGCACAGCTTTTGTGCCGCGCGCTCAAATCCTCGTTCACGTATCACCGCATCCAGTGCCTGTAATGTTCTGTAGTCCGGGCGTTTCATTGCTGTTGTCTGCTCCTGGTAAATGCTTTTTCCTGCACTATGACACAATTTTGCGTCAGGTTGCATATACCGAAGCCGTCGGCGGGTACATTTGTATCAGTGGTTAAACACGCAGCTCAAAAGATCAGGGATTTGCGCTATTGCATTTCGCTCAGCGAGTTCGCGCCCTGGTTATGTTGAATGGCGTGGCGTTATTGCCTCTGTTCGCACCGTGGAGCGGCATACCCAGACCGTTGTATGCTTTATTTGCCGGGCGAAAGGGGATGCCCGCCATTGCGCGATATTTTATGGATGAGTTAACCACGCGGCTTGCCAACGGGGTCTGAATCGCTTTTTTTGTATATACTCGTCATACTTCAAGTTGCATGTGCTGCGTCTGCGTTCGCTCACCCCAGTCACTTACTTATGTAAGCTCCTGGGGATTCACTCTCTTGTCGCCTTCCTGCAACTCGAATTATTTAGAGTATAATGCGTGTGAAATTTCATACCACAGGCGAAACGATCATGACGCAGGATGAATTGAAAAAAGCAGTAGGATGGGCGGCACTTCAGTATGTTCAGCCCGGCACCATTGTTGGTGTAGGTACAGGTTCCACCGCCGCACACTTTATTGACGCGCTCGGCACGATGAAAGGCCAGATTGAAGGGGCCGTTTCCAGTTCGGATGCGTCCACTGAAAAACTGAAAAGCCTCGGCATTCACGTTTTTGATCTCAACGAAGTCGACAGCCTTGGCATCTACGTTGATGGTGCAGATGAAATCAACGGCCACATGCAGATGATCAAAGGCGGCGGCGCGGCGCTGACCCGTGAAAAAATCATTGCTTCGGTTGCGGAAAAATTTATCTGTATTGCAGACGCTTCTAAGCAGGTTGATATTCTGGGCAAATTCCCGCTGCCAGTAGAAGTTATCCCGATGGCACGTAGTGCAGTGGCGCGCCAGCTGGTGAAACTGGGCGGTCGTCCGGAATACCGCCAGGGCGTGGTGACCGATAACGGCAACGTGATCCTCGACGTCCACGGCATGGAAATCCTTGACCCGATAGCGATGGAAAACGCCATAAATGCGATTCCAGGCGTGGTGACTGTTGGTCTGTTTGCTAACCGTGGCGCGGACGTTGCGCTGATTGGCACACCTGACGGTGTCAAAACCATTGTGAAATGATCTGACGGGGGAACCTCCCCCGTTAAAAAAATTCTCTTCATTAAATTTGGTGACATGTGTCACGTTTTTACCTGGCTATTGTCGATTGCTCTAAATAAATCCTCTGAACCAGCATATTCATCCAAGAAATACCTTTGCGTGATATTTCCTCAACATCGCGACGCAAACGTTCATATTGCCGCAATATTATTTTTTGATATGTTGAAAGGCGGATGCAAATCCGCACACAACATTTCAAAAGACAGGATTGGGTAAATGGCAAAGGTATCGCTGGAGAAAGACAAGATTAAGTTTCTGCTGGTAGAAGGCGTGCACCAAAAGGCGCTGGAAAGCCTTCGTGCAGCGGGTTACACCAACATCGAATTTCACAAAGGCGCGCTGGATGATGAACAATTAAAAGAATCCATCCGCGATGCCCACTTCATCGGCCTGCGATCCCGTACCCATCTGACTGAAGACGTGATCAACGCCGCAGAAAAACTGGTCGCTATTGGCTGTTTCTGTATCGGAACAAACCAGGTTGATCTGGATGCAGCTGCAAAACGCGGGATCCCGGTATTTAACGCACCGTTCTCCAATACGCGCTCTGTTGCGGAGCTGGTAATTGGCGAACTTCTGCTGCTATTGCGCGGCGTACCGGAAGCCAACGCTAAAGCGCACCGTGGTGTCTGGAACAAGCTGGCAGCTGGTTCTTTTGAAGCGCGCGGCAAAAAGCTGGGTATCATCGGCTACGGTCATATTGGTACACAGTTGGGCATTCTGGCAGAATCGCTGGGAATGTATGTTTACTTTTATGATATTGAAAACAAACTACCGCTGGGCAACGCCACTCAGGTACAGCATCTTTCTGATCTGCTGAATATGAGCGATGTGGTGAGTTTGCATGTGCCAGAGAATCCGTCCACCAAAAATATGATGGGCGCGAAAGAGATTTCGCTAATGAAGCCCGGCTCGCTGCTGATTAATGCCTCGCGCGGAACGGTGGTGGATATTCCGGCGCTGTGTGACGCGCTGGCGAGCAAACACCTGGCAGGTGCGGCAATCGATGTCTTTCCGACGGAACCGGCGACCAACAGCGATCCGTTTACCTCTCCGCTGTGCGAGTTCGACAACGTCCTTCTGACGCCACATATTGGCGGTTCGACTCAGGAAGCACAGGAGAATATCGGCCTGGAAGTTGCAGGTAAATTAATCAAGTACTCTGACAATGGCTCAACGCTCTCTGCGGTGAACTTTCCGGAAGTATCGCTGCCACTGCATGGTGGGCGTCGTCTGATGCACATCCACGAAAACCGTCCGGGCGTGCTGACTGCGCTCAACAAAATCTTTGCCGAGCAGGGCGTTAACATCGCTGCACAGTATCTGCAAACCTCAGCGCAGATGGGTTATGTGGTTATTGATATTGAAGCTGACGAAGACGTTGCCGAAAAAGCGCTACAGGCAATGAAAGCTATTCCGGGTACCATTCGCGCCCGTCTGCTGTACTAAATCCCCTTCTCTGAAAATCAACGGGCAGGTCACTGACTTGCCCGTTTTTTATCCCTTCTCCACACCGTTGCCGCATTGCGCATTCTACTTTGCGAGTCTGCTCCAGAAAATAAATCAAAGTCAGATCAATGCGTTGTGTTTATTTAATGGGGATTTACGATGGCAGGGCAGCATGGGGCTGTAACGGTAAAGCCCTCACCGAAGCGAGGGCTTGAAGGAGAAGGGTTATGATGCGACTTGTCATCATACTGATTGTACTGTTACTCATAAGTTTCCCAGCTTATTAACAGTCAGTCACAGGGGAGGAGTCATCCTCCCTTACCCTTACTCACTAAATTAGGTTAAAGAATCAACGATGTCAATCAGGGCGATGCAGGTGTGTCGCCCTTACCACTCCCAGACTTTCGACGGTGTAACCACCGCAGGAAGTGGGATATCCCACTCTTCAACGGGGAGTTTTTCCACCAACTGACAATCATGCGCATAACCCACCGGTTGCATTTGATAGCGCTGCCAGTTTTGTAAGGTCCGATCATAAAAACCACCGCCCATTCCCAGGCGCTGACCGTACTCATCAAAGGCGACCAGCGGTGTGATCAACACGTCTAATCGGGAAAGGGGTAGCACGTCACGCACATCCAGTTTTGGCTCATGGATCTTCAACCTGTTCATCACCAGTTCGCTTTGCGGATGGTAATTCAGGAACAGCAAATTACCGGCACTAAAGGGATGCAAAACGGGAAGATACACGCGCTTACCGGCGCGCCAGAGTTGTTCTATGAGCGGCTGGGTGTCGAGTTCGCCATCAAAAGAGAGAAATACAGCGACCGTATGCGCCATTACCACCGGGGGGTAACTCATCATTCGCGCGGCGGCCTGTTGGCCCATATCAAGCTGTTGCTGTGGCGTTAACGCACGACGACGTTGCCGAATCATTTTGCGGATTTCTTGTCGGGATAATGTCAGTGGGAGTTCTGGTAGTTGCGTCATGGCTGGTGCCAGATAAGAAGGGAATCTCCGAGATGCCGCCGCAGGCTGTAACCCTTGAACCCTTGGTTCAAGGTGAATGTGTCGTCACAGTTTTAAGGCTTCTCGGACGGACCGAGCATGCTCACCAACCGCGGAGCGCCACATTCTTGTGGTATGAAATATCGGCTCAGGGGACTGGCCCGCTTGCGAACATCTCAGAGAAATTTTGTCTTCACGGTTACTCTACCACAGTAAACCGAAAAGTGTCATTCAAAGTTTTGGTTAGTTTTTTCGGTGATGCGACCTTGTTCAAGTAACGCTTGTTCTATGGTCTGCTGCAGCATCCGAATACGCTGTTCCATGCTTGCCGCGTAATCACGAGTCTTCGCTTTTTCTTGCGCTAACTCATAGCTGATATTCAATGCGGCAATGAAGACCAACTGTTCAGTATTTGTGACTCTAGTGCGTTCTTTCAGATCTTGCAACCGTTGGTTCAGATCGTCCGCTGCCTGATTCAACGCATCCCTTTGGTCAGGCGGGCAGTTCACACGCAGTGAACGGCCAAAAATTTGGATATCGACGGGTTGTGCAGACATGCCACCTTCCTGCTGATTGACTGCGCTGCCTTCGTCTTTAGACCCATGGTCTGCGAAGGGGCGACACTATAGCTACCCTGATGAGAAGAGACAAGCCCTTTTCTGGTCCACCAGGGCCCAAAGTGGTAGCATATCATGAATATTCCTCCCTTTGACGACGAATGCTTATGTCTATACAGAACGAAATGCCTGGTTACAACGAAATGAACCAGTATCTGAACCAACAAGGGACGGGTCTGACCCCTGCTGAGATGCATGGTTTAATCAGTGGGATGATATGTGGTGGTAACGATGACAGCTCATGGCTGCCGCTGCTTCACGACCTGACGAACGAAGGCATGGCTTTCGGTCATGAGCTGGCACAGGCATTGCGCAAAATGCACTCTGCTACCAGCGATGCCCTGCAGGATGACGGCTTCCTTTTTCAGCTTTATCTGCCTGATGGCGATGATGTCAGCGTTTTCGATCGGGCTGATGCGCTGGCAGGTTGGGTTAATCACTTCCTGCTTGGTCTTGGCGTTACGCAACCGAAGCTGGACAAAGTGACCGGCGAAACCGGTGAAGCCATCGACGATCTGCGTAACATCGCGCAGCTGGGCTACGACGAAGACGAAGATCAGGAAGAGCTGGAAATGTCGCTTGAAGAGATCATCGAGTACGTCCGTGTTGCCGCGCTGTTATGCCACGACACCTTTACTCATCCGCAACCGACCGCGCCAGAAGTACAAAAACCGACTCTACACTAAAAACAAAAAACGTAAGGAGAGTGTTATGAGTGAGATATCCCGGCAAGAATTTCAGCGTCGCCGTCAGGCCCTGGTAGAGCAAATGCAACCTGGCAGCGCCGCGCTGATTTTCGCGGCACCAGAAGTGACCCGTAGCGCCGACAGCGAATACCCCTATCGTCAGAACAGTGACTTCTGGTACTTCACCGGTTTTAACGAACCGGAAGCGGTGCTGGTGCTGATTAAAAGTGATGACACTCATAACCATAGCGTTCTGTTTAACCGCGTTCGCGACCTGACGGCAGAGATCTGGTTTGGTCGCCGTTTAGGTCAGGATGCTGCGCCGGAAAAACTGGGCGTTGATCGCGCACTGGCGTTCAGCGAAATCAATCAGCAGCTTTATCAATTGCTTAATGGTCTGGACGTGGTTTATCACGCTCAGGGCGAATATGCGTATGCTGATGAAATTGTGAATAGCGCGCTGGAAAAACTGCGTAAAGGCTCGCGACAAAATCTCACCGCACCGGCAACGATGATCGACTGGCGTCCCATTGTTCATGAAATGCGCCTGTTCAAATCACCAGAAGAGATTGCCGTACTTCGCCGCGCGGGGGAAATCACCGCCCTGGCGCATACCCGGGCGATGGAAAAATGCCGTCCGGGAATGTTCGAGTACCACCTGGAAGGCGAAATTCACCACGAATTTAACCGCCACGGTGCGCGCTATCCTTCCTATAACACCATTGTCGGCAGCGGTGAAAACGGCTGCATTCTGCACTACACCGAAAACGAGAGTGAACTGCGCGACGGTGACCTGGTGTTGATTGACGCGGGTTGTGAATACAAAGGTTACGCGGGCGATATTACCCGCACCTTCCCGGTCAACGGCAAATTCACCCAGGCCCAGCGTGAAATCTACGACATTGTGCTGGAGTCTCTTGAAACCAGCCTGCGGCTGTATCGTCCGGGAACTTCCATTCAGGAAGTCACTGGTGAAGTGGTGCGCATCATGGTTAGCGGTCTGGTAAAACTCGGCATCCTGAAAGGTGATGTTGATGAACTGATCGCTCAGAACGCCCATCGTCCTTTCTTTATGCATGGCCTTAGCCACTGGTTAGGACTGGATGTCCATGACGTTGGCGTTTATGGCCAGGATCGCTCGCGCATTCTGGAACCGGGCATGGTACTGACCGTAGAGCCGGGGCTGTATATTGCGCCGGATGCAGAAGTGCCAGAACAATATCGCGGTATCGGCATTCGTATTGAAGACGACATTGTGATTACCGAAACCGGTAACGAAAACCTCACCGCCAGCGTGGTGAAAAAGCCGGAAGAAATCGAAGCGTTGATGGCAGCTGCGAGAAAGCAATGAGCGTAATCATCGTCGGTGGCGGCATGGCGGGCGCGACGCTGGCGCTGGCTATTTCCCGGTTAAGTCACGGGGCGCTGCCGGTACATTTGATTGAAGCGACCGCGCCAGAGTCTCATGCTCATCCGGGCTTTGATGGACGAGCTATTGCGCTGGCGGCGGGTACTTGTCAGCAACTGGCGCGCATCGGCGTCTGGCAATCTCTGGCTGATTGCGCAACCGCCATCACCAGCGTGCATGTCAGCGATCGTGGTCATGCCGGATTCGTCACCCTCGCCGCAGAAGATTACCAACTGGCGGCGCTGGGGCAGGTTGTCGAATTGCATAATGTCGGGCAACGGCTGTTTGCATTGCTGCGCAAAGCACCTGGCGTAACGCTGCATTGCCCTGATCGCGTGGCTAACGTTGCCCGTGCTCAGAGTCACGTTGAAGTGACGCTGGAGAGTGGCGAGACGCTGACGGGCTGCGTGCTGGTAGCCGCTGATGGCACCCATTCCGCGTTAGCCACCGCGTGCGGCGTTGACTGGCAGCAGGAGCCTTACGAACAACTGGCTGTGATTGCTAACGTTGCGACTTCCGTTGCGCACGAAGGGCGCGCTTTTGAACGCTTTACGCAACATGGCCCGCTGGCGATGTTGCCGATGTCTGACGGACGCTGTTCGCTGGTCTGGTGTCATCCACTGGAACGGCGCGAAGAGGTGCTGTCGTGGAGCGACGAGACGTTTTGCCGTGAACTCCAGTCGGCCTTTGGTTGGCGACTTGGGAAAATTACCCACGCTGGTAAACGCAGTGCTTACCCGCTGGCGTTAACCCGCGCCGCCAGACCTGTTACCCATCGTACCGTGCTGGTGGGCAATGCGGCGCAAACTCTGCACCCGATTGCCGGGCAAGGGTTCAACCTCGGTATGCGAGATGTGATGAGCCTTGCGGAAACGCTGACTCAGGCTCAGGCACGTGAAGATGACATCGGTGATTACGGCGTATTGTGCCGTTATCAGCAGCGTCGGCAGAGCGATCGAGAAGCAACCATCGGCGTCACGGACAGCCTTGTACATCTTTTTGCCAACCGTTGGACGCCGCTGGTTGTCGGGCGCAACATCGGGCTGATGGCAATGGAATTATTCACTCCGGCACGCGATGTGCTGGCGCAGCGCACCCTCGGTTGGGTGGCGCGTTGAAGGCGGTTTTAAGGAATAAACAATGCAAAGTGTTGATGTAGCCATTGTTGGCGGCGGCATGGTGGGGCTGGCGGTTGCCTGCGGCTTGCAGGGCAGCGGCTTACGCGTTGCCGTACTGGAGCAGCGCGTACCGGAACCTCTGGCGGCGGATGCACCACCACAACTGCGCGTTTCGGCTATCAATGCCGCCAGCGAAAAATTACTCACCCGTCTTGGCGTCTGGCAGGAGATTCTCTCCCGCAGAGCCAGTTGCTATCACGGCATGGATGTGTGGGACAAAGACAGTTTTGGTCACATTTCGTTTGACGATCAAAGCATGGGCTATAGCCATCTTGGGCATATCGTTGAAAATTCAGTCATTCACTACGCGCTGTGGAACAAAGCACAGCAGTCCTCAGATATCAGCCTGTTAGCCCCTGCAGAATTACAGCAGGTCGCCTGGGGAGAGAACGAAACCTTCCTGACGCTGAAAGACGGCAGCATGTTAACGGCGCGTCTGGTGATTGGCGCAGACGGCGCTAATTCCTGGTTGCGCAACAAAGCCGATATTCCGCTGACTTTCTGGGATTATCAGCATCACGCGCTGGTGGCGACCATTCGCACGGAAGAACCGCATGATGCGGTGGCGCGACA
This sequence comes from Escherichia sp. 94.0001, assembly GCF_013369155.2. Lineage (NCBI taxonomy): Bacteria > Pseudomonadati > Pseudomonadota > Gammaproteobacteria > Enterobacterales > Enterobacteriaceae > Escherichia > Escherichia sp. 94.0001. The sequence continues at coordinate 173,168 of NZ_JABWMS020000001.1, forward strand.
GGTTTTCCATGGCGAAGGCATTCTGGCCTTTTTGCCGCTTAGCGATCCGCATCTTTGCTCAATTGTCTGGTCACTGTTCCCAGAGGAAGCACAGCGGATGCAGCAGGCAGGCGAAGACGAATTTAATCGCGAGTTAAATATCGCTTTTGATAATCGCCTGGGCTTATGCAAGGTTGAGAGTGAACGCCTGGTGTTCCCGCTGATTGGGCGTTATGCGCGCCAGTTTGCCGCGCACCGTCTGGCGCTGGTGGGCGACGCCGCGCATACCATTCACCCGTTGGCGGGGCAGGGGGTGAATCTCGGCTTTATGGATGCTGCAGAGCTGATTGCTGAACTGAAACGGTTGCATCGTCAGGGTAAAGACATCGGTCAGTACATTTACCTGCGTCGCTATGAGCGTAGCCGCAAGCACAGTGCGGCGCTGATGCTGGCAGGTATGCAGGGATTCCGCGATCTGTTTTCCGGGGCTCATCCGGCGAAAAAACTGCTGCGTGATATTGGCCTGAAACTGGCCGACACGCTTCCTGGCGTTAAGCCACAACTTATTCGTCAGGCAATGGGATTAAACGATTTGCCTGAATGGCTGCGCTAAAAATTTCTCTTCTGCTGTTTATTTGATACCCATCACACTTTCATCTCCCGGTTTTTTCGCCGGGAGATTTTCCTCATTTGAAATAAACTAATTTCACCTCCGTTTTCGCATTATATTTTCTAATGTCACGAATTTTTGATTTGGTGTTTTTTGACATTTTTTCAGTTCTTAATGTTGCCTTATTCAAATTAACTTTCTCATCTAATTATCTTTGTATAGAGATTGGTTCTTTTTTTGGTTTTTTATTCTGTTGTGATTTTGGCGTTTTTTAACCATAAGCTAATGTGATGATCAATTTTACCTTATGGTTAACAGTCTGTTTCGGTGGTAAGTTCAGGGAAAAGAGAACGATTGCGTTGGGGACCGGGAGTGGCTCCGATGCTGGGTTTCGTGGTGATAATTTCACCATGAAAAAGTTGTCAGCCCCGCTTATTCAATGAGGACAAGATGGCACAACAGACTCCTTTGTACGAACAACACACGCTTTGCGGCGCTCGCATGGTGGATTTCCACGGCTGGATGATGCCGCTGCATTACGGTTCGCAAATCGACGAACATCATGCGGTACGTACCGATGCCGGAATGTTTGATGTGTCACATATGACCATCGTCGATCTTCGCGGCAGTCGCACCCGGGAGTTTCTGCGTTATCTGCTGGCTAACGATGTGGCGAAGCTCACCAAAAGCGGCAAAGCCCTTTACTCGGGGATGTTGAATGCCTCTGGCGGTGTGATAGATGACCTCATCGTTTACTACTTTACTGAAGATTTCTTCCGCCTCGTTGTTAACTCCGCCACCCGCGAAAAAGACCTCTCCTGGATTACCCAACACGCTGAACCTTTCGGCATCGAAATTACCGTTCGTGATGACCTCTCCATGATTGCCGTACAAGGGCCGAATGCGCAGGCAAAAGCTGCCACACTGTTTAATGATGCTCAGCGTCAGGCGGTGGAAGGGATGAAACCCTTCTTTGGCGTGCAGGCGGGCGATCTGTTTATTGCCACCACCGGTTATACCGGTGAAGCGGGCTACGAAATTGCGCTGCCCAATGAAAAAGCGGCGGATTTCTGGCGTGCGCTGGTGGAAGCGGGCGTTAAGCCCTGCGGTCTGGGCGCGCGTGACACGTTGCGTCTGGAAGCGGGTATGAATCTGTATAGCCAGGAGATGGACGAAACTATTTCTCCTTTAGCCGCCAACATGGGCTGGACCATCGCCTGGGAACCGGCTGATCGTGACTTTATCGGTCGTGAAGCTCTGGAAGCGCAGCGTGAACATGGCACAGAAAAACTAGTTGGTCTGGTGATGACCGAAAAAGGCGTGCTGCGTAATGAACTACCGGTACGTTTTACCGATGCGCAGGGCAATCAGCATGAAGGCATTATCACCAGCGGTACTTTCTCCCCGACGTTGGGTTACAGCATTGCGCTGGCACGCGTGCCGGAAGGTATTGGCGAAACGGCGATTGTGCAAATTCGCAACCGTGAAATGCCGGTAAAAGTGACGAAACCTGTTTTTGTGCGTAACGGCAAAGCCGTCGCGTGATTTACTTTTTGGAGATTAATTGATGAGCAACGTACCAGCAGAACTGAAATACAGCAAAGAACACGAATGGCTGCGTAAAGAAGCCGACGGCACTTACACTGTTGGCATCACTGAGCACGCTCAGGAGCTGTTAGGCGATATGGTGTTTGTTGACCTGCCGGAAGTGGGCGCAACGGTAAGCGCGGGCGATGACTGCGCGGTTGCCGAATCGGTAAAAGCGGCGTCAGACATTTATGCGCCAGTAAGCGGTGAAATCGTGGCGGTAAACGACGCACTGAGCGATTCTCCGGAACTGGTGAACAGCGAACCGTATGCAGGCGGCTGGATCTTCAAAATCAAAGCCAGCGATGAAAGCGAACTGGAATCACTGCTGGATGCGACCGCATACGAAGCATTGTTAGAAGACGAGTAACGGCTTTATTCCTCTTCTGCGGAAGAGGATTAGGGTGAGGAACATTTACGCCTCACCCTCACTCTCTTCGCAAGGAGAGAGGTTCACAATTCACTGCACGTTTCAGGAACCATCGCTCATGACACAGACGTTAAGCCAGCTTGAAAACAGCGGCGCTTTTATTGAACGCCATATCGGACCGGACGCCGCGCAACAGCAAGAAATGCTGAATGCCGTTGGCGCACAATCGTTAAACGCGCTGACCGGCCAGATTGTGCCGAAAGATATTCAGCTTGCGATACCACCGCAGGTTGGCGCACCGGCGACCGAATACGCCGCGCTGGCGGAACTCAAGGCTATTGCCAGTCGCAATAAACGCTTCACGTCTTACATCGGCATGGGTTACACCGCCGTGCAGCTACCGCCGGTTATCCTGCGTAACATGCTGGAAAATCCGGGCTGGTATACCGCGTATACTCCGTATCAACCTGAAGTCTCCCAGGGCCGCCTTGAAGCACTGCTCAACTTCCAGCAGGTAACGCTGGATTTGACCGGGCTGGATATGGCTTCGGCTTCTCTTCTTGACGAAGCCACTGCTGCTGCCGAAGCAATGGCGATGGCAAAACGCGTCAGTAAACTGAAAAATGCCAACCGCTTCTTCGTTGCTTCTGACGTGCATCCGCAAACCTTAGATGTAGTACGTACACGCGCAGAAACCTTTGGTTTTGAAGTAATTGTCGATGATGCACAAAAAGTGCTCGATCACCAGGACGTCTTCGGCGTGCTGTTACAGCAGGTCGGCACTACCGGTGAAATTCACGACTATACCGCGCTTATCAGCGAACTGAAATCACGCAAAATTGTGGTCAGCGTCGCCGCCGATATTATGGCGCTGGTGCTGTTAACCGCGCCGGGTAAACAGGGCGCGGATATTGTCTTTGGTTCGGCGCAACGCTTCGGCGTGCCGATGGGCTACGGTGGCCCACATGCGGCATTCTTTGCGGCGAAAGATGAATACAAACGCTCAATGCCGGGCCGTATTATTGGTGTATCGAAAGATGCTGCGGGCAATACCGCGCTGCGCATGGCGATGCAGACTCGCGAGCAACATATTCGCCGTGAGAAAGCGAACTCCAACATTTGTACTTCCCAGGTACTGCTGGCAAACATCGCCAGCCTGTATGCCGTTTATCACGGCCCGGTTGGCCTGAAACGTATCGCTAATCGCATCCACCGTCTGACCGATATCCTGGCAGCGGGCCTGCAACAAAAAGGTCTGAAGCTGCGCCATGCGCACTATTTCGATACTTTGTGTGTGGAAGTGGCCGACAAAGCGGGCGTGCTGGCGCGTGCCGAAGCGGCTGAAATCAACCTGCGTAGCGATATTCTGAATGCGGTGGGGATCACCCTTGATGAAACCACCACGCGCGAAAACGTGATGCAGCTTTTCAGCGTACTGCTGGGCGATAATCACGGACTGGACATCGACACGCTGGACAAAGACGTGGCTCACGACAGCCGTTCTATTCAGCCTGCAATGCTGCGCGATGACGAAATTCTCACCCATCCGGTGTTTAATCGCTACCACAGCGAAACCGAAATGATGCGCTATATGCACTCGCTGGAGCGTAAAGATCTGGCGCTGAATCAGGCGATGATCCCGCTGGGTTCCTGCACCATGAAACTGAACGCCGCCGCCGAGATGATCCCAATCACCTGGCCGGAATTTGCCGAACTGCACCCGTTCTGCCCGCCGGAACAGGCCGAAGGTTATCAGCAGATGATCGCGCAACTGGCTGACTGGCTGGTGAAACTGACCGGTTACGACGCCGTCTGTATGCAGCCGAACTCTGGCGCTCAGGGCGAATACGCGGGGCTGCTGGCGATTCGTCATTATCATGAAAGCCGCAACGAAGGGCATCGCGATATCTGCCTGATCCCGGCTTCTGCGCACGGCACTAACCCGGCTTCCGCGCATATGGCAGGAATGCAGGTGGTGGTTGTGGCGTGTGATAAAAACGGCAACATCGATCTGACTGACCTGCGCGCGAAAGCGGAGCAGGCGGGCGATAATCTCTCCTGCATTATGGTGACCTATCCTTCCACCCACGGCGTGTACGAAGAAACGATCCGTGAAGTGTGTGAAATCGTGCATCAGTTCGGCGGTCAGGTTTACCTTGATGGCGCGAACATGAACGCCCAGGTTGGCATCACTTCGCCGGGCTTTATTGGCGCGGACGTTTCGCACCTTAACCTGCATAAAACTTTCTGCATTCCGCACGGCGGTGGTGGTCCGGGTATGGGACCGATCGGCGTGAAAGCGCATTTGGCACCGTTTGTTCCGGGTCATAGCGTGGTGCAAATCGAAGGCATGTTAACCCGTCAGGGCGCGGTTTCTGCGGCACCGTTCGGTAGCGCTTCTATTCTGCCAATTAGCTGGATGTACATCCGCATGATGGGCGCAGAAGGGCTGAAAAAAGCAAGCCAGGTGGCAATCCTCAACGCCAACTATATTGCCAGCCGCCTGCAGGATGCCTTCCCGGTGCTGTATACCGGTCGCGACGGTCGCGTGGCGCACGAATGTATTCTCGATATTCGCCCGCTGAAAGAAGAAACCGGCATCAGCGAGCTGGATATTGCCAAGCGCCTGATCGACTACGGTTTTCACGCGCCGACTATGTCGTTCCCGGTGGCGGGGACGCTGATGGTAGAACCGACTGAATCTGAAAGCAAAGTGGAACTGGATCGCTTTATCGATGCGATGCTGTCTATCCGCGCAGAAATCGACCAGGTGAAAGCCGGTGTTTGGCCGCTGGAAGATAACCCGCTGGTGAACGCGCCGCACATTCAGAGCGAACTGGTCGCCGAGTGGGCGCATCCGTACAGCCGTGAAGTTGCAGTATTCCCGGCAGGCGTGGCAGACAAATACTGGCCAACAGTGAAACGTCTGGATGATGTTTATGGCGACCGTAACCTGTTCTGCTCCTGCGTACCGATTAGCGAATACCAGTAATTTACTGATCCGACTATCTTCTAAAGGCGCTTCGGCGCCTTTGACACTGATGTCAAACTCAACATTGCCTGATACACCTCGTTTATCAGGCCTACATAGTCTGTGCAATGTATTGAATTTGCACGATTTTGTAGGCTGGATAAGGCGTTCACGCCGCATCCGGCATAATAAAAGCACTTTGTCATCAATAATTTGAAAGGCGCTTCGGCGCCTTTATTTTTTTAGGAAAACAAATGACTATAGCACTTGTGACCGGTGGCAGTCGCGGCATCGGGCGGGCAACTGCATTACTGTTGGCGCAAGAAGGATATACGGTGGCGGTTAATTATCAGCAAAACCGCCACGCAGCGCAGGAAGTTGTGAACTTAATAACTGAAGCAGGTGGCAAAGCGTTTGCGCTCCAGGCGGATATCAGCGACGAAAATCAGGTCATCGCAATGTTTACAGCAATCGATCAGCACGATGAACCGCTAGCCGCGCTGGTCAATAACGCCGGGATCTTGTTTACCCAGTGCACCGTAGAAAACCTTACCGCAGAGCGAATCAACCGGGTACTTTCCACCAATGTGACGGGATATTTTCTCTGTTGCCGCGAGGCGGTAAAACGCATGGCGCTTAAAAATGGCGGTAATGGCGGTGCTATCGTCAACGTCTCTTCAGTGGCCTCACGGCTGGGATCTCCGGGGGAATACGTTGATTATGCGGCCTCGAAAGGGGCGATTGATACGTTAACCACAGGGCTGTCGCTGGAAGTCGCCGCGCAGGGGATCCGCGTTAACGGCGTGCGGCCAGGGTTTATTTATACCGAAATGCACGCCAGCGGTGGCGAACCTGGACGCGTTGATCGCGTTAAGTCGAACATCCCCATGCAGCGTGGCGGACAGGCGGAAGAGGTCGCGCAGGCCATCGTCTGGCTGTTAAGTGATAAAGCCTCTTATGTCACGGGAAGTTTTATCGATTTGGCGGGTGGAAAATAAAACAGGAAAGTTATCTGACCGGATGCAACGAGTATTGCATCCGGTACTTCATCGACTTAAAGCTTCTCGCCGTTGCTGGCAATCACCTCTTTGTACCAGTCAAAGCTCTTCTTACGTGAACGCGACATATCGCCAGTACCGTCGTCATGTTTATTCACATAGATAAAGCCGTAGCGTTTGCTGTACTGCCCGGTGGTGAAAGATACACAGTCGATGCAGCCCCACGGTGTGTAGCCCATCAGGTCCACGCCATCGTAAGTCACCGCTTTTTTCATCTCTTCGATATGGGCGCGCAGGTAATCAATGCGGTAGTCGTCGTTGATGCTGCCGTCTTCTTCCACTTTGTCGTAAGCGCCAAAACCGTTTTCGACAATAAACAGCGGCTTCTGATAACGCTCATACAGTTCGCATAGTGCATAGCGCAGACCCACCGGATCAATCTGCCATCCCCAGTCCGACGCTTTAACAAATGGGTTCGGTACACTGCCTTCAAAACCAGAGATCGCATCGCCGGTGCCGCCTTCGGCCTTCACTGCGTTGGTCATGTAATAGCTGAAACCAAGATAATCGCAGGTGCCTTCACGCAGTACATCGAGATCGCCGTCTTCCATTTTGATGTTAAATCTGCGACGCTCCCACTCGTTCAACACATACGACGGGTAATAGCCGCGTAGCTGCACATCGGTAAAGACGTAGCGTTCGCGCATCGACTCCTGAGCGAACATCACATCGTCCGGGTTACAGGAGTAGGGATAGAGCGGCACCATCGCCAGCATACAGCCGACTTTCATCTCCGGGTTAATACGACGCGCGGCTTTCACCGCCAGGGCGCTGGCGACAAACTGGTGATGCAGCACCTGATACATCGTCTCTTCCGGGTTTTCATGTTCGGTATACACCACGCCAGAGCAGCAGTAACCGAACAGAGGTGCACGCCAGTTACGCTGGTTGTTAATTTCGTTGAAGGTCATCCAGTATTTGACTTTATGCTTATAGCGTTCAAATACCACTTCCGCGAAACGTACAAAGAAATCAACCACTTTACGGTTAGTCCAGCTACCGTATTGCTGCACCAGATGCAGCGGCATTTCAAAGTGGGAGAGGGTGATCACCGGTTCGATGTTGTATTTCAGCAGTTCATCGAACATATCATCGTAGAACTTCAGCCCTTCTTCGTTTGGCTGAGTTTCATCACCTTTTGGGAAAATGCGCGTCCAGGCGATGGAAGTGCGAAAACATTTGAAGCCCATTTCGGCAAATAGCTTGATGTCTTCCTTGTAGTGACCATAAAAATCAACGGCTTCATGGTTTGGATAGTATTTTCCTGGCAAGACTTCTTTGGTGATTTCGCGCGGCACGCCGTGTGCGCCACCGGTCAGAACGTCACAAATGCTCGGCCCTTTGCCGCCTTTGTTCCAGCCGCCTTCGACCTGATGAGCGGCAACTGCGCCGCCCCATAAGAAATCTTTCGGTAAGGTGAGTTTTTTCACTATCATAGGCTCCAGATGAGTCAATTCTTACAGGAAATAGTACCATGCAGCCAAACGACATCACTTTTTTTCAACGTTTCCAGGATGACATTCTGGCTGGGCGTAAAACCATCACCATCCGCGACGAGTCTGAATCGCACTTCAAAACGGGTGATGTGCTTCGTGTCGGGCGCTTTGAAGATGACGGTTATTTTTGCACGATTGAAGTCACTGCAACCTCAACCGTAACGCTGGATACACTGACGGAAAAACATGCAGAGCAGGAAAATATGACCCTGACTGATCTGAAAAAGGTCATTGCCGATATCTATCCCGGCCAGACACAGTTTTATGTGATTGAATTTAAATGCCTTTAAATTGAACTCACGCCTGTTAGTTGAAATTTCGCATTTAATTTCATGATTTTTCGGAGATTAGTCTCAAATCAGAATTTATTTTAGCTAACAGGTGTTCACTGGAACTATTCTCAGTTACGCTGGAGAGGTATACATGTGCGTGTACGTTTCTCCGGAGTAAGTTATGGTTCAGAAGCCCCTCATTAAGCAGGGATATTCGCTGGCAGAGGAAATTGCCAACAGCGTCAGTCACGGCATTGGGTTGGTGTTTGGTATCGTTGGGCTGGTGTTGCTACTGGTTCAGGCGGTGGATCTCAATGCCAGCGCCACAGCGATAACCAGTTACAGCCTCTATGGCGGCAGTATGATCCTGCTGTTTCTTGCTTCGACGCTTTATCACGCCGTTCCCCATCAACGGGCAAAAATGTGGCTGAAGAAATTTGACCACTGTGCCATTTATCTATTGATTGCCGGAACCTACACGCCGTTTTTGCTGGTGGGGCTGGATTCTCCGTTAGCGCGCGGGTTGATGATTGTTATCTGGAGCCTGGCGCTGTTGGGGATTCTGTTCAAGCTGACCATCGCGCACCGATTCAAAATTTTATCTCTGGTGACTTATCTGGCGATGGGCTGGCTGTCGCTGGTGGTGATTTATGAAATGGCCGTTAAGCTCGCGGCGGGCAGCGTTACCTTACTGGCGGTAGGCGGAGTGGTTTATTCGCTCGGGGTGATTTTCTATGTCTGCAAACGCATTCCGTACAATCATGCCATCTGGCACGGCTTTGTGCTCGGCGGCAGCGTGTGCCACTTTCTGGCGATCTATTTGTATATTGGGCAGGCGTAATAATTTACCCCAGCCGTGTCAGGCTGGGGATTAAGCATTTTGGCAGTTATCAAGCAAAATCCACATATTTGGCTCATCATAACCTGCAATCGCGCCGAGAATGTTTGCTCCTGGCCCTAAACTGACACCGTGTAAATAGGACGTTTTTATATTGGCACAGAACAAGCGATCGCCAATGCGGCAGATAGTCCCTTGTGGGTAAAAGTACTGAATGGTGGCTTGTATAGCCATTCCGGGAACATACTTCAGTTTCTCTTCGTGCCATTTTTCACGTTCAACTGCGGTGGCTTCTTGCCACACAGACTCGAATTGCTCGCAGGTAATGATTTCGCAATCATTATGTGTATCAACATACTGATCGGCCAGGTAGGGTCCCAAACATGAAACATCAATTTTTCCGCTGGACTCCTCAATAGTTACCTGACGTAATGCCGTTCCTTCTTCATCTACCTCAAACCAAATCTTAAAACCTTCAAAATCGACAAATATGTAGATCATTCTCTTTCTTTCCTGAAAGATTTGTTAATGCGACGTATCTGGCCACTGCCAGCATAAAATCCCTTTGCTACTTATCTGCGCCAGCTCGCGGCGCCATGGATGACTGAATGTCGGCGAAAATCCGGCAATTAAACCTGCCCGTGATCCTTGTTCTATATCCCAGACAGACAGTCCCTCCGCATTGGCTGAAAACAGATGGATGCCATCGGAAAAAAATCGTCCACCGGCTCCTGCAATGGGCGAAATCTCGTCAGAGGAAATATGACAAAGAAAGGCAACCTGGTTTTTTGCTGATGCTTTGTTGGAAAGGAGCACCTGAATTACGAATTGCTCATCATTTATCCAACTAATGCCAATATCCCAGTCTTCCCGCTGGAGGGGAAAATTTTGCGCCCGGACTTTATCTTCTGTTTCCCAGACGTTACCAGAAAGCCAATTTTCAGGTTCGAAGTGGGCAAGCACGCCAACGGGACTCCATACCCAGCCATCATCAAGCATCCAGGTACCTGATGGTGAGAGATAAAGACCTCCGTGAAAATAATCGAGATAATGCGCTGGCTGTTCTTCACCGCTCTGGTAGGTTGTCGGACCCCGTGCAGTCAGTAAACGGCCCGTTTCAGGATCGGAGGCATCCAGACGGTTCCATGCTGTGCGGTGAATTATCACGGGGCGTTCATTATGAATGATAAAACTTAGCGAGAAAGGAACGGTTTCCGGGTGATAGTCTCCGCCATCCAGCGTCATAGTGATGCGCTTTTCCAGCAGATCGATAACAAGGCCGTAGCGCCCATAATCATGAACTAACGCCGCGAAACGCCCGGATGGATCGCAATGCAGGCGGGGCGTAAGATGCCGATTGCACCATGCCTCGTCCGTTTCTTCGGGTAGCGAGACTGACATCAGCGTTTTTCGGAGCCCGGTGTCCGGGTCGAAAATAGCCAGCTCATGAGAGGCACTGTAGAGCAACCAGTACCTGTCCGGCAGTGCAGTCATGGTTAACACGGGAGTGCCGGAAAGTTCTATAAAGCGAACAGGAGGTAAATGAGATACCGGGCATTCGTGAACAGTGATTTCACCAGAAACACCGTCAAGATATCCCTCCTGATTGATTAACTTAAGCTCATCCTGCCCAATACGCCTGACATTTAATTTTACGCCTTCGTGGGTGACGTCTTTACGGCACGCCTCACACAGAAGAAAGGACTCGGGACCCTTCCTCGTAAAGTACCAATAATAATCGCTTTCGGGATTCGCGAGTAAATGTTCGCATGCGCTAACGTTACTATTATCGTCCATGATCAATTTTCCTTTGGCTGTTAACGCTACTCTTCCAGCGAATAGGGCAGCGGCTCGATATGCAATGTATTCGCATCGTCGCGTACGCGGAAGATGCTGTCCGGTTCCATATCGTTATTCATGACGACCTGTACCACGACCTGACCATCTTCCAGTTTTACCGCAGCCAGCACCGTACCGGTACGACGCCAGTTCTCGCCCATTTTCAGCTCTAAATCTTCACCCGCTTCCGGCAGTCGGCTGGCGCTACCTGCCAGCAGCCAGAGGGCACGTTTGTTGGCACCGCGGAATTTAGCTCGTGCCACCATCTCTTGTCCGGTATAACAGCCTTTTTTAAAGCTGATGCCGCCCAGCGCCTGGAGGTTGGTCGCCTGTGGGATAAACTGCCCGCTGTTGGCGGCATCAATCACCGGAAAACCCGCTTCAATGTTTAATGCCAGCCACTGTTGGCTATTGTTCAGTTCCGCTTCACCGCGCAGTTTATCGGTCAGCGTATTGGCGGTAGCTTCATCGGTTACGATCAGGAAACGTTCTGCTGGGTGTTCAAACCATAGCAGGGTAGTCGCACCTTCTCTGATAACCTGCTTTTCCTTCGAAGGTAATTCACTAAAGAGATTTGCCAGCGCAGCGCGTGCCTGAAAACCGGCAACACCAAGCAGCACACGCTCGTCGTCTGGCGCGATGGTCACTTTAGAGAACACCGCATATTTTTTCAGTTCAGTCAGTTGCGACTCGCGCACGCTGCGCCGTTCAATCCACGCAAAGCCGTCGCCGTCGCGGAACAGACGTAAATTGCTCCACATTTTACCTTTGGCGTCGCAATGGGCGGCGAGCAGGTGCTGATCTTCTGTCATCTGGCTGACATCTGCTGTCACCTGACCCTGCATATATTTTTCGCTGTCCGTGCCAGTAATGGTGGCAAGCGCCCAGTCATCAAGCGTCATCAGCGTCAGCGGTAAACGGGCAGAAGCCGTAGGCTGACGGGGAGGAAAAGGTGTAAAAGCCATAATGGAGTCCTGTTTTACAAACGGCGTATTTATGACTAATGGTAAAAGAGCTATGAGGCAATGCAAGTGCTTTCACTACGCGATCTGTGCCTTCTGATATGCTTTGCGAGGCGACTTCCAAAAAAATGAAGCCCTTGAAATATTGTGGGTTAATTTCGCGATCGCGATTGTGTTTACTGATATTCCCGCAAAAGAAGTCGAAAAACACGTTACAATAGCCTGGTACTGGATTTTCGTGAGACAGGAAGAAGATGGACATTAATAACAAAGCCCGCATTCACTGGGCATGCCGCCGTGGTATGCGCGAACTCGATATTTCAATCATGCCGTTTTTCGAACATGAGTACGACAGCTTAAGCGATGACGAAAAACGCATCTTTATTCGTTTGCTGGAGTGTGACGATCCGGACCTGTTTAACTGGCTGATGAATCACGGTAAACCGGCCGATGCAGAGCTGGAAATGATGGTCCGACTCATCCAGACACGGAACCGGGAACGTGGTCCTGTGGCAATCTGATCTGCGCGTCTCCTGGCGCGCGCAGTGGCTTTCCTTGCTGATCCACGGGCTGGTTGCCGCTGTTATTTTACTCATGCCCTGGCCGCTCAGTTACACCCCGTTATGGATGGTGTTACTTTCGCTGGTGGTGTTTGATTGCGTTCGCAGCCAGCGACGCATTAATGCTCGCCAGGGAGAAATTCGCCTGTTGATGGACGGGCGTTTGCGTTGGCAAGGGCAGGAGTGGAGCATCGTCAAAGCGCCGTGGATGATTAAGAGCGGCATGATGCTGCGTTTACGTTCTGACAGCGGTAAACGGCAACATTTATGGCTGGCAGCCGACAGCATGGACGAAGACGAATGGCGGGATTTACGGCGGATATTGTTGCAACAAGAGACGCAAAGATAAAGATGACGGCAAAGCCTGTGCGCTAAGCCGTCAGTGACGTCAGGCGTAATGCTCTGCCATTTCGTTGAGGATTTGCTCGCACCAGCTCTGAATACGCTCGTCGCTAAGGTCATACTGATTAGTTTCGTCCAGCGCCAGACCCACGAACAGTTGCCCGTCAGCAATCACCGGTTTCGGGCTGGTAAACTCATATCCTTCCGTTGGCCAGTAGCCGACGAACTTCACGCCTTTGGTCGAGAGTTTGTCATGCAGCATGCCGAGCGCATCGAGGAACCACTCGCCGTACCCCAGTTGATCGCCAAGCCCATACAGCGCAACAATTTTACCTTCGAGATTCAGGTCGTCGAGCTGATCCCAGACGGCTTCCCAGTCTTCCTGGATTTCGCCAAAATCCCAGGTCGGGATACCCAGAATGAGCACATCGTACTGCTCCATTAATTTCGGGGAGTCGTCCTTGAGGTTATGTAAGGTCACCAGTTCTGGGCCGATAATATCGCGGATTTTTTCTGCCGCCATTTCGGTATAACAGGTGCTGGAACCATAAAAAAGACCCATATTCATAACGTAAGCTTCTCGATTCTGCTGTGGCTTTTGCGGCTAGTGTATCAGAATCGCTTTAGTCACGGCACAATAAGGCATAATGGATCAAATGAGTGACCATAAGGGGCGCAAGTGAAACAGGATCTGGCACGCATCGAGCAGTTTCTTGATGCTCTGTGGCTGGAAAAAAATCTGGCTGAAAATACGTTGAACGCATACCGTCGCGATCTGTCAATGATGGTGGAGTGGTTGCATCACCGCGGGTTGACGCTGGCGACGGCGCAAAGTGACGATTTGCAGGCATTACTGGCAGAACGGCTGGAGGGCGGGTATAAAGCCACCAGCTCAGCGCGTTTGCTGAGTGCAGTGCGACGATTGTTCCAGTATCTTTATCGCGAAAACTTTCGTGAAGACGATCCCAGCGCGCATCTGGCTTCGCCGAAATTGCCCCAGCGTTTGCCAAAAGATTTAAGCGAAGCGCAGGTCGAACGATTATTACAGGCACCATTAATTGATCAGCCACTGGAGCTGCGCGATAAAGCCATGCTTGAAGTGTTGTATGCTACCGGGCTGCGTGTCTCTGAACTGGTCGGGCTGACAATGAGTGATATCAGCCTGCGTCAGGGCGTAGTGCGGGTCATTGGTAAAGGCAACAAAGAACGCCTTGTGCCGTTAGGTGAAGAGGCGGTTTACTGGCTGGAAACTTATCTGGAACACGGGCGACCGTGGTTGCTAAACGGTGTGTCGATTGACGTGTTGTTTCCCAGCCAGCGCGCGCAGCAGATGACGAGACAAACCTTCTGGCACCGCATTAAACATTATGCTGTGCTGGCGGGGATCGACAGCGAAAAGCTGTCACCGCATGTGTTGCGTCACGCCTTTGCCACTCATTTATTAAATCATGGTGCGGATTTACGCGTGGTTCAGATGCTACTGGGCCACAGCGATCTTTCCACCACGCAAATTTATACGCATGTCGCTACCGAGCGTCTGCGGCAACTTCATCAACAGCATCACCCGCGGGCGTGATGTCTGAAAAGAACGGGAAGATTTATGAAGAAAGGTTTTATGTTATTTACGTTGTTGGCGGCGTTTTCTGGTTTTGCTCAGGCTGATGACGCGGCAATTCAACAAACGTTAGCCAAAATGGGCATCAAAAGCAGTGATATTCAGCCTGCGCCCGTGGCTGGTATGAAGACAGTTCTGACTAACAGCGGTGTGTTGTACATCACTGATGATGGTAAACATATCATTCAGGGACCAATGTATGACGTTAGCGGAACGACTCCGGTCAATGTCACTAATAAGATGTTGTTAAAGCAGCTGAACGCGCTTGAAAACGAGATGATCGTTTATAAAGCGCCGCAGGAAAAACACGTCATTACCGTGTTTACTGATATTACCTGTGGTTACTGCCACAAACTGCATGAGCAAATGGCAGACTACAACGCGCTGGGGATCACCGTGCGTTATCTTGCTTTCCCTCGCCAGGGGCTGGAGAGCCAGGCTGAGCAACAAATGAAAGCCATCTGGTGTGCGAAAGATAAAAAGAAAGCGTTTGATGATGTGATGGCGGGTAAAGCTGCCACTCCGGCAAGTTGCGATATCGATATTGCCGATCATTACGCACTTGGCGTCCAGCTTGGCGTTAGTGGCACTCCGGCAATTGTGCTGAGCAATGGCACACTTGTTCCGGGTTACCAGCCGCCGAAAGAGATGAAAGAATTCCTCGACGAACACCAAAAAATGACCAGCGGTAAATAATTCGCGTGAAACAACAGATACAACTTCGTCGCCGTGAAGTCGATGAAACGGCAGACTTGCCCGCTGAATTGCCTCCCTTGCTGCGCCGTTTATATGCCAGCCGGGGAGTACGCAGTGCGCAAGAACTGGAACGTAGTGTAAAAGGTATGCTGCCCTGGCAGCAACTGAGCGGCGTCGAAAAGGCCGTTGAGATCCTTTACAACGCTTTTCGCGAAGGAACGCGGATTATGGTGGTCGGTGACTTCGACGCCGACGGTGCCACCAGCACGGCTCTAAGCGTGCTGGCGATGCGCTCGCTTGGTTGCAGCAATATCGACTACCTGGTACCAAACCGTTTCGAAGACGGTTACGGCTTAAGCCCGGAAGTGGTCGATCAGGCCCATGCCCGTGGCGCGCAGTTAATTGTCACGGTGGATAACGGCATTTCCTCCCATGCGGGGGTTGAACATGCTCGATCGTTGGGCATTCCGGTTATTGTTACCGATCACCATTTGCCGGGCGAAACATTACCCGCGGCGGAAGCGATCATTAACCCTAACTTGCGCGACTGCAATTTCCCGTCGAAATCACTGGCAGGCGTGGGTGTGGCGTTTTATTTAATGCTGGCGCTGCGCACCTTTTTGCGTGATCAGGGCTGGTTTGATGAGCGTGGTATCGCAATTCCTAACCTGGCAGAACTGCTGGATCTGGTCGCGTTGGGGACAGTGGCAGACGTCGTGCCGCTGGATGCTAATAATCGCATTCTGACCTGGCAGGGGATGAGTCGCATCCGTGCCGGAAAGTGCCGTCCAGGGATTAAAGCGTTGCTGGAAGTGGCCAACCGCGATGCGCAAAAACTCGCCGCCAGCGATTTAGGTTTTGCGCTGGGGCCACGTCTCAATGCAGCCGGGAGACTGGATGATATGTCCGTTGGTGTGGCGCTGTTGTTGTGCGACAACATCGGCGAAGCGCGAGTACTGGCAAATGAACTCGATGCGCTAAACCAGACGCGAAAAGAGATCGAACAGGGAATGCAGGTTGAAGCCCTGACCCTGTGCGAGAAACTGGAGCGCAGCCGCGACACGCTACCCGGCGGCCTGGCAATGTATCACCCGGAATGGCATCAGGGCGTTGTCGGTATTCTGGCTTCGCGTATTAAAGAGCGTTTTCACCGTCCGGTTATCGCTTTTGCGCCTGCGGGTGACGGTACGCTGAAAGGTTCCGGTCGCTCCATTCAGGGGCTGCATATGCGTGATGCGCTGGAGCGGCTAGACACACTCTACCCCGGCATGATGTTGAAGTTTGGCGGTCATGCGATGGCGGCAGGCCTGTCGCTGGAAGAGGATAAATTCGAACTCTTTCAGCAACGGTTTGGCGAACTGGTTACTGAGTGGCTGGACCCTTCGCTATTGCAAGGCGAAGTGGTGTCAGACGGTCCGCTAAGCCCAGCCGAAATGACCATGGAAGTGGCGCAGCTGCTGCGCGATGCTGGCCCGTGGGGGCAGATGTTCCCGGAGCCGCTGTTTGACGGTCATTTCCGTCTGCTGCAACAGCGACTGGTGGGTGAACGTCATTTGAAAGTCATGGTCGAACCGGTCGGCGGCGGTCCGCTGCTGGACGGTATTGCTTTTAATGTCGATACCGCCCTCTGGCCGGATAACGGCGTGCGCGAAGTGCAACTGGCTTACAAGCTGGATATCAACGAGTTTCGTGGCAACCGCAGCCTGCAAATTATCATCGACAATATCTGGCCAATTTAGCGTCATATTATCTATAAAAAAGAGCGTGGATTCGGTACAATCCCGCTCTTATCACCGCATTTTGACTAGCTCAATAAAAGAAATCAGACCATGTTTGAAATTAATCCGGTAAATAATCGCATTCAGGACCTCACGGAACGCTCCGACGTTCTTAGGGGGTATCTTTGACTACGACGCCAAGAAAGAGCGTCTGGAAGAAGTAAACGCCGAGCTGGAACAGCCGGATGTCTGGAACGAACCCGAACGCGCACAGGCGCTGGGTAAAGAGCGTTCCTCCCTCGAAGCCGTTGTCGACACCCTCGACCAAATGAAACAGGGGCTGGAAGATGTTTCTGGTCTGCTGGAGCTGGCTGTAGAAGCTGACGACGAAGAAACCTTTAACGAAGCCGTTGCTGAACTCGACGCCCTGGAAGAAAAACTGGCGCAGCTTGAGTTCCGTCGTATGTTCTCTGGCGAATATGATAGCGCCGACTGCTACCTCGATATTCAGGCAGGTTCTGGCGGTACGGAAGCACAGGACTGGGCGAGCATGCTTGAGCGTATGTATCTGCGCTGGGCTGAATCGCGTGGTTTCAAAACTGAAATTATCGAAGAGTCGGAAGGTGAAGTGGCGGGTATTAAATCCGTGACTATCAAAATCTCCGGCGATTACGCTTACGGCTGGCTGCGTACAGAAACCGGCGTTCACCGCCTGGTGCGCAAGAGCCCGTTTGACTCCGGCGGTCGTCGCCACACGTCGTTCAGCTCCGCGTTTGTTTACCCGGAAGTCGATGATGATATCGATATCGAAATCAATCCGGCGGATCTGCGCATCGACGTTTATCGTGCATCCGGCGCGGGTGGTCAGCACGTTAACCGTACCGAATCTGCGGTGCGTATTACTCACATCCCAACCGGGATTGTGACCCAATGCCAGAACGACCGTTCCCAGCACAAGAACAAAGACCAGGCCATGAAGCAGATGAAAGCGAAGCTTTATGAACTGGAGATGCAGAAGAAAAATGCCGAGAAACAGGCGATGGAAGATAACAAATCTGACATCGGCTGGGGCAGCCAGATTCGTTCTTATGTCCTTGATGACTCCCGCATTAAAGATCTGCGTACCGGGGTAGAAACCCGTAACACGCAGGCAGTGCTGGACGGCAGCCTGGATCAATTTATCGAAGCAAGTTTGAAAGCAGGGTTATGAGGAACCAACATGTCTGAACAACACGCACAGGGCGCTGACGCGGTAGTCGATCTTAACAATGAACTGAAAACGCGTCGTGAGAAGCTGGCGAACCTGCGTGAGCAGGGGATTGCCTTCCCGAACGATTTCCGTCGCGATCATACCTCTGACCAATTGCACGCAGAATTCGACGGCAAAGAAAACGAAGAACTGGAAGCGCTGAACATCGAAGTTGCCGTTGCTGGCCGCATGATGACCCGTCGTATTATGGGTAAAGCCTCCTTCGTTACTCTGCAGGACGTTGGCGGCCGCATTCAGCTGTACGTTGCCCGTGACGATTTACCGGAAGGCGTTTACAACGATCAATTCAAAAAATGGGATCTCGGCGATATCCTCGGCGCGAAAGGTAAACTGTTCAAAACCAAAACGGGTGAACTGTCTATCCACTGTACCGAGCTGCGTCTGCTGACCAAAGCACTGCGTCCGCTGCCGGACAAATTCCACGGTTTGCAGGATCAGGAAGCGCGCTATCGTCAGCGTTATCTGGATCTCATTTCTAACGATGAATCCCGCAACACCTTTAAAGTGCGTTCGCAGATCCTCTCTGGCATTCGCCAGTTCATGGTGAATCGTGGCTTTATGGAAGTTGAAACGCCGATGATGCAGGTGATCCCAGGCGGCGCGGCGGCGCGTCCGTTTATCACCCATCACAATGCGCTGGATCTCGACATGTACCTGCGTATCGCGCCGGAACTGTACCTCAAGCGTCTGGTAGTTGGTGGCTTCGAGCGTGTATTCGAAATCAACCGTAACTTCCGTAACGAAGGTATCTCCGTACGTCATAACCCAGAGTTCACCATGATGGAACTCTATATGGCTTACGCGGATTACAAAGATCTGATCGAGCTGACCGAATCGCTGTTCCGTACTCTGGCACAGGATATTCTCGGTAAGACGGAAGTGACCTACGGCGACGTAACGCTGGACTTCGGTAAACCGTTCGAAAAACTGACCATGCGTGAAGCGATCAAGAAATATCGCCCGGAAACCGACATGGCGGATCTGGACAACTTCGACTCTGCGAAAGCGATTGCTGAATCTATCGGCATCCACGTTGAGAAGAGCTGGGGTCTGGGCCGTATCGTTACCGAGATCTTCGAAGAAGTGGCAGAAGCACATCTGATCCAGCCGACCTTCATTACTGAATATCCGGCAGAAGTTTCTCCGCTGGCGCGTCGTAATGACGTTAACCCAGAAATCACTGACCGCTTTGAGTTCTTCATTGGTGGTCGTGAAATCGGTAACGGTTTTAGCGAGCTGAATGACGCGGAAGATCAGGCGCAGCGCTTCCTGGATCAGGTTGCCGCGAAAGACGCAGGCGACGACGAAGCGATGTTCTACGACGAAGATTACGTCACCGCACTGGAACACGGCTTACCGCCGACAGCAGGTCTGGGAATTGGTATCGACCGTATGGTAATGCTGTTCACCAACAGCCATACCATCCGTGACGTTATTCTGTTCCCGGCGATGCGTCCGGTGAAATAAGCATTACGTTATGCTCACAACCCCGGCAAATGTCGGGGTTTTTTAATTGTGCTGCGCGAAAGCAGACAACAATTTTCTTGCTTCACTATTGGCAGCCTGCATCACCATCCACGGACTGAACGCCCACGGCGTGGCATCAATACCGCGTAAAACCGCTGCTAAATCACACCATTGATAATCCATCACTTCATCATCGTTGATCTGTAACGCACTGGTCGTGCGTGCGGCAAATACCGGACATACTTCATTTTCTACAATGCCATTCGGATCGGTGGCGCGGTAGCGAAAGTCAGGATAGATAGATTCAGGAGGTGTAATTTCCACGCCAAGCTCATAACGGCAACGGCGGATCACCGCGTCTTCGTTGCTTTCTCCCAGTTGTGGGTGCCCACAAACCGAGTTAGTCCACACGCCCGGCCATGCTTTTTTGCTAAGGGCGCGGCGGGTAACTAATAATTGCCCTTTGGCATTAAACAGCCAGCAGGAGAACGCGAGATGTAAGAGAGTGTCTGCCGTGTGTGCGGCATACTTTTCCAGCGTACCCGTGGGAACTCCCTGTGCATTCAATAAAATGACGTGTTCCGTTTGCATAATTTCTCACATGTAATTCTAATCACTCATCATTATAGATAATTGAAGAGTGAAATGATTAACCAAGTGAGCGTTTATCGACAACCGCCCGTTTTGAGCGGATGTCGACAGGTAAAACCATTTAAAAAAGCAGCATCATATATTTGAAGCGACTTTCAATGGCCATTGCAACACAGTCAGAAATGACAGGAATAGAGAGAGTAAAAAGCAACAACAGACTGAATATAGCGCGCATTAAAAGATTCATATTATTCTCCATGCTCATTTTTCTTCAGCTTGCGCATCAGAAGCCACATACGTACTGTCCTGACTTTTAAATCTTTATCAGAGACGGATTCCTTCACCAGATCAGCATGATGCTGATAGCCATTAAAGAAGACGTTCAGCACAACGGCGCTAAGGGTTGCGAGCATAATGCCGCTATGCAGCAACGGTTGCAGTACGGCCGGTAACTTAGAAAAGAAATCGTGAGAGAGCGTCGGAGTCATGCCAACGCCGAGACTGATCGCCACAATATAGAGGTTGTAACGGTTAGTGGTGTAGTTACAGCGCGACAGAATTCGAATCCCCGTCGCCAGTACCATGCCGAACATCACCAGCCCTGCGCCGCCAAGCACAAATTGCGGAATCGAGGCTACCAGCACCGCCATTTTGGGCACCATGCCAAACATGATTAATATGATCCCCGAAGAAATACACACCCAGCGACTATGAACGCGAGTCACGCTAACCAGGCCAACGTTTTGAGAAAATGACGTGTGGGGGAAGCTGTTAAACGTTCCGCCTATCATTGTCCCTACACCATCGACACGCAGCCCGCGAATAATATCGTGCGAAGAGAGTTTACGACCGACTATTTCACCCAGTGCCAGGAACATCCCCATCGACTCGATAAACACGATGATTAACACAGCGGTCATGGTTAGAATAGAAACGGGGTCAAATACCGGCATACCAAACGACATTGGGGTGACAATCGCAAACCACGAAGCATCATGTAGCCCGGACAAATTGACTTCATTCATCATCCACGAAAGTAAAAAGCCAAATACAATCCCCAGTAATACGGCGACGTTGGACATAAATCCTTTCGCATAGCGAGTAATGAGCAAGATAAAAATTAAGACGGCAAAGGAGATACCTAAATAAACGGGATTACCATATTGCGGATTCCCTTTACCTCCAGCGGCCCAGTCAATACCGACCTGAATAATGCTAAGCCCGATAGAAGTAATAACCACACCGGTAACCAGTGGCGGGAATAAAGGCATTAAGCGACCGATAAGTGGTGCTAATAATGTGGTGATAAATCCCGCGGCGATAGTGGCACCAAATATCCCCAGCAGGCCGATATCCGGGTTCATGCCAATGGCTATCATTGGTGTTACAGCAGCAAAGGTTACCGACATAATCACCGGCAGACGGATCCCCATAAAGCGGCCGATACCGATACATTGTAATAATGTGACGATCCCGCAGCAAAAGAGATCCGAGCTAATGAGCATCGCAATAGCTTCTTTTGAGAGGCCCAGTCGGTCACCAATCATAAGAGGAACAGCGACTGCACCTGCGTACATTACAAGGACGTGTTGCAGACCGAGTATGATCAGCTTTCCTGGTGATAATATGCGGTCAACCTCATCAGTTGGGCGGTCTTGCCCTGAAGATGAGGGAAGTTGGGAATCTATGGCGCTCATCAGTGTTTCTCCTTTCGCCCGCCAGAGTAAAAAGCAACCGTTTACGTTATTGAAACTGTCTAAACATATGCTCGTGGAGTGCCAGTTTTTGCGAGGAAGGGGAGTCAGAGACAGGAATTGCGGAGGCAATCACATAATCGTGGTTAAACCACGAAAATGAGAAGAGAACCTGACAATGGAATTATCTGTAATTTTCTCATATTGATATTTTATTAATCATTCTGGCATGTCGCACTCTCGCATTTAATCGTTTTTATCTGGATAGCGCTCTTTTGGTCGGCAATGTTGAAATAATGAAAGCGGCACAGATTGAGGGGCAATAATTTGAACTCAGTCGCAAAATTATAATTAAAACGGTCATGCTACCTAATATATGCCCGTTTATTGCATCGCGAACTTTGAGAAGACATAACTCATTAAATGAAAGGGATGCAAATGAATAAGTTTATCGCTGCTGAAGCTGCGGAATGTATAGGCTGTCATGCTTGTGAAATTGCCTGTGCGGTGGCACATAATCAAGAAAACTGGCCGCTGAGTCACAGTGACTTTCGACCGCGTATCCACGTTGTAGGGAAAGGCCAGGCTGCGAATCTGGTGGCCTGCCATCATTGCAACAATGCCCCTTGCGTTACGGCTTGTCCGGTTAATGCTCTGACTTTCCAGCCCGATAGCGTACAACTGGACGAGCAAAAATGTATTGGTTGTAAAAGATGCGCAATCGCTTGCCCCTTTGGCGTCGTTGAGATGGTCGATACGATTGCGCAGAAATGCGACCTTTGTAACCAGCGCAGTTCCGGCACGCAAGCCTGTATTGACGTATGCCCAACACAGGCGTTACGGCTGATGGACGATAAAGGGTTGCAGCAGATAAAGGTGGCCCGCCAGCGCAAAACGGCAGCAGGAAAAGCGTCATCAGACGCTCAGCCATCTCGCAGTGCAGCGTTGCTCCCCGTTAACTCGCGTAAAGGCGCAGATAAAATTTCAGCGAGTGAACGGAAAACCCACTTTGGCGAAATTTATTGCGGGCTGGATCCACAACAAGCGACTTATGAGAGTGACCGCTGTGTTTATTGCGCCGAAAAAGCTAACTGCAACTGGCATTGCCCGCTGCATAACGCTATTCCGGATTACATCCGTCTGGTGCAGGAAGGAAAGATTATTGAAGCGGCAGAACTTTGCCACCAGACCAGTTCCTTACCAGAAATCTGCGGCAGGGTATGTCCACAGGACCGTCTTTGTGAAGGCGCATGTACTTTGAAAGATCACTCTGGCGCAGTCTCTATCGGGAATCTGGAACGCTACATCACCGATACCGCGCTGGCGATGGGCTGGCGTCCTGATGTCAGCCATGTTGTTCCCCGTATCGAAAAAGTGGCGGTGATTGGCGCAGGGCCTGCAGGGTTAGGGTGTGCTGATATTCTGGCGCGCGCAGGAGTTCAGGTTGATGTCTTTGATCGCCATCCAGAAATTGGCGGTATGCTGACTTTTGGCATACCTCCTTTCAAACTCGATAAAACGGTATTAAGCCAGCGGCGAGAGATATTCACCGCAATGGGAATCGACTTTCATCTTAACTGTGAAATTGGCCGCGATATTACCTTTAGCGATTTAACTTCTGAATATGATGCAGTTTTCATCGGCGTGGGGACTTACGGGATGATGCGAGCAGATCTGCCGCATGAAGATGCGCCCGGTGTCATTCAGGCTCTACCGTTCCTGACTGCCCATACCCGCCAGCTCATGGGGTTGCCGGAGTCTGAAGAGTATCCGCTGACGGATGTGGAAGGTAAGCGAGTCGTGGTATTGGGCGGTGGCGATACGACCATGGATTGTTTGCGGACTTCCATCCGCCTCAATGCCGCCAGCGTGACCTGCGCCTATCGTCGTGATGAAGTCAGTATGCCGGGCTCGCGCAAAGAGGTGGTCAATGCGCGCGAGGAAGGTGTCGAGTTTCAGTTCAATGTTCAGCCGCAATATATCGCTTGTGACGAAGATGGGCGTTTAACTGCGGTGGGCCTGATTCGTACCGCTATGGGGGAGCCGGGGCCGGATGGTCGCCGTCGTCCTCGTCCGGTAGCGGGTTCAGAGTTTGAGCTGCCCGCCGATGTTCTGATTATGGCCTTTGGTTTCCAGGCGCATGCCATGCCGTGGTTGCAAGGCAGCGGAATTAAGCTCGATAAATGGGGCCTGATTCAAACCGGGGACGTCGGGTATTTACCCACCCAGACGCATCTGAAAAAAGTCTTTGCTGGTGGTGATGCAGTTCATGGCGCGGATCTGGTCGTCACTGCAATGGCTGCAGGAAGGCAAGCGGCGCGCGATATGTTAACTCTGTTTGATTCGAAGGCATTGTGATGAAATCGTTAATTGTCGTTAATCCGGCTGATTGTATTGGCTGCCGTACTTGTGAAGTAGCCTGTGTGGTCGCTCATCCTTCAGAACAGGCGTTGAATGCCGATGTCTTTTTACCCCGGCTGAAGGTACAGCGACTGGACTGCATCAGTGCGCCGGTGATGTGCCATCAGTGTGAAAACGCCCCTTGTGTTGGCGCTTGCCCCGTGGGAGCGCTGACGATGGGCGAGCAGGTGGTGCAGGCCAATTCTGCCCGTTGTATTGGCTGTCAGAGTTGCGTCAGTGCGTGCCCGTTTGGGATGATAACCATTCAGTCGTTGCCGGGGGATACCCGGCAACAAATTGTGAAATGCGATCTCTGTGAACAGCGGGAAGAGGGGCCTGCCTGCGTTGAATCTTGCCCGACACAGGCACTGCAGTTGCTTACTGAAAGAGAACTCAGGCGAGTCCGCCAGCAGCGTATTGTTGCCAGCGGTGAGAATCCTCTCTGAAAGAATTCTCCGCGCTGAAAGGCGCGGAGAATCTATTAGATAGCCCATCCACCCGCGTAAAATGCGACCAGTGCGGCAGTAATGATTACCGTACCAATATTCAGCTTTTGCCATTCGCGTGCAAAGACGCGGCCTACGACCAGTGTCACAAAGCCCAGCATAATACCGGTAACGATATTACAAGTCAGAACGATAAACACGGCACACACCAGGCCAGCCATTGCGTCAATAAAATCGTTGAAATCCAGCTTCGAGACGTTACTTAACATCAGCAAACCTACGTACATCAGAGCGGGTGCAGTGGCGTAACCAGGGATCAAAAATGACAGTGGTGATAAAAACAGAATCAACAGGAATAACGCCCCCACTACGGTTGCGGTCAACCCTGTTTTACCCCCGGCGGCGGTTCCTGCCGCTGATTCGATATAAACCGCTGCGGGCGCAGCACCCACCAGGCCGGAGAATATTGAACTTACTGAGTCACTGGTCAGGGCTTTACCGCCGTTGATGATCTGGTTGTCTTTATCTAACAAATTCGCCTGACCGGCGACGGCACGGATGGTACCGGTGGCGTCGAACACTGCGGTCATCACCAATGCCAGTACACTCGGAAGTACAGTTGGCTGGAGTGCCCCCATAATATCGAGGCTGAAAATCAGAGACTTACCATCTTCGCCAGTCAGACTGGGCATCGCCACCAGACCGTGGTACTTCACCGCTGGATCAAAGATTAAGCCGATGATCGAAATTGCAATAATCACCAACAAGATCCCGCCAGGTACGCGGCACTTTTCCAGACCGAAGATGACCGCCAGACCCAGTAAGCTCATCATCACCGGGAAGGAGGTAAACGCGCCGAGCGCCACCGGCAAGCCTTCAATCGGGTTTTTGATAACCATTCCCACACCGTTAGCAGCAATCAGCAGCAGAAACAGGCCGATACCGATACCTGTGCCGTGAGCGATACCCATCGGTAAATTACGTAATATCCAGGTTCGCACACCGGTTACAGAAATGGCGGTGAAGATGACGCCCATCAGAAAGACCGCGCCCAGTGCGACAGGAACGCTAATTTGTTGCCCGAGTACCAGACTGAATGCGGTAAATGCCGTTAAGGAAATAGCGCAACCAATCGCCATTGGCAAGTTGGCCCACAAGCCCATCAGCAACGAGCCGAAGCCCGCGACCAGACAGGTGGCAACAAACACAGCTGCGGGAGGAAAACCTGCTTTGCCCAGCATTCCCGGAACGACGATAACGGAATAAACCATGGCCAGAAAGGTCGTTAAGCCAGCCAGTACTTCCTGACGAACGGTACTGCCACGAGCGGTAATTTTAAAATAATTATCCAGCGCGCCTTGTGGCTTTGGTGCGTCCGGTGTTTGTAGGATGTCTCCAGACATAATGATGTCCTCACGAGGATGTTAAAGTTTTATTATTAGTTGCGTTCGTACACCAGACGACCATCAACGTAGGTGCGGTAGATCGAACGGTCATCGCCCAACGTCATCATCACGAACAATTTGTCGACTAAAGAAACAGAGTTGTCATAGCGCAGCTGCTGTAGCGGGGTGGCGGTGGGTTCCATCACCACGAAATCAGCCTCTTTGCCAGGTAAAAAGTTGCCAATCAAATCGTCAAGGCCCAGAGATTTCGCCCCGC
This sequence comes from Escherichia sp. 94.0001, assembly GCF_013369155.2. Classification (NCBI taxonomy): domain Bacteria; kingdom Pseudomonadati; phylum Pseudomonadota; class Gammaproteobacteria; order Enterobacterales; family Enterobacteriaceae; genus Escherichia; species Escherichia sp. 94.0001. Next base: position 199,611 of record NZ_JABWMS020000001.1, read on the forward strand.
CGAGCGTGGCAAGGTAAAACGCTTCATATGCCGAGAGGCGATAGCCTTGTAATTGCAACACTTTGTAGGCTTCGTTCAGCGTTTGCAGCATGTTGAAAGTTGTTCCTGCGCCAATGTCAGTCCCCATGCCCACTTTGACTTTCTTCTGCCATGCTTTTTTCAAGTTGAATAAGCCACTGCCGAGGTAAAGGTTGGAGGTAGGACAGAAAGCAATGCTGGATTTGGTTTCGCTGAGACGATCCCACTCTTTCTCTTCGAGATGGACGCAGTGAGCAAAGACACAATTTTTACCTGTCAGACCGTACTGATGGTAAACATCCAAATAACCATCATGGTCAGGATAAAGCGATTTGACCCAGGCAATTTCATCTTTATTTTCACAAAGATGGGTATGTACCCATGTGTCGGGATACTCTTCTTTCAGGCGTTGCGCCATCGCCATCTGTTCAGGAGATGAGGTTGGGGCGAAGCGTGGCGTAATCGCATACAACAGACGACCATTTTTGTGCCAGCGTTCGATCAGTTCTTTGCTTTGGTGATAGCTGCTTTCGGCAGTGTCGAGCAGATAATCCGGTGCGTTGCGGTCCATCATCACCTTACCGGCAATCATACGCATATTGATATGACTGGCGGCTTCAAACAGCGCATCAACGGATTGCGGATGAACGGTACCAAACACCAACGCTGTGGTGGTTCCGTTACGTAAAAGCTGCTTGATGAAGAACGCCGACATTTCGCGGGCGTACTCTAAATCCTCATAACGACGTTCAGTAGGGAAGGTGTGTTTATTCAACCACTCCAACAATTGTTCACCATAGGCCCCAACCATTTCACTTTGCGGATAATGGATATGTGTATCGACAAAGCCCGGTACTACCAGTTTGCCGCGATAGTCGCGCACGCGAATGGTGTCAGGAATTTGATGCTTTCCGTCTTCCCATTCGCCAAACCATTCCACTTTTCCCTGTTTAATGAGTAATAAACCATCCTCAATAAACCGCAGCGCAGAGGCAATCTCTTCCGGGTTATCGACCGTACGGGTGACATCAATAAAACTGCCTCGTACCGCTTTTAACGTGTGTTCTCCTGACATCATTGACTCCTTTACTGTTAATCCATCTCTTCCGCTGAGGTAATACCAGGCAGAACGTTTTCCTGTCGGTAGCCACCAGGGAGGATAATATTTAATAAAATCGCAGTTAATCCACCAGCACAAATAGGGTTTTCAACTAATACATAAATAGAGGCTGGCAATATTTTAAAAATTTCCGGGTCGTAGGAGACGCCAAGCCCTAAACCTAAAGAAGTGGCGACAATAAGTGTTTCACGGCGCTTTAATCCGTTGGTGATGATGATGCGAATCCCAGCGATGGCAATCATGGAAAACATCAACGTCATTGCGCCTCCCAGAACAGCCGAGGGAATGGTCGTGAAGAAGCCGCCAATCATCGGAAACAAGCCGAGAATAACCAACATGACCGCGATGGTTCGCCCGACATAACGTGAAGCGACACCGGTCATCTGAATAACCCCATTATTTTGCGCAAACGTGGTTAACGGTAATGAACCGACAGCGGAAGCGATAACCGAAACCAGGCCATCTGCCAGTACGCCGCCTTTCAGACGCGACTGATACTCTTCTCCCTGGATGGGGCGGCGGGAAACCATTGCCGTGGCGGTGATATCACCGACAGCTTCCAGCACGCTAAGCAAATAAATCGTGCCGACCACCAGGAACTGATGGAAGCTGAAACTAAACCCGTATTTGAACGGATGCGGGATGGTGATTAACGGCAAATTGCGCATACTGCTGAAATCCACCATGCCCAGGCATAACGACGCGATATAACCGACACATAGCCCAATGGCAATCCCTCCCATGCGTAGTAACGGATTGCGGCAGCAGTTAAAGCCGATCACCACAATCAAAACCAATAAACCAACGCCGAGATGTTCGTAATTGCCGAACGTACCGCTGCTTTTGGCAGCAAATCCTCCACCAAAATCGATAATGCCGACTTTAATCAGGCTTAAGCCGATCATCAGCACCACAATGCCGCTAACGGTAGGTGTAATAACCCGACGTAAATAGGGCAGGATAAAAGAAGAGCCGACAACCAGAAATGCGCCAACGAAGGAGACGCCGAGAAGCGACGACATGATTAACTCTTCGTGAAAACCATCGCTTTTCATGCTGCTGCCCAGCGCAATCATGACTGTAACAAATGAAAAATTGACTGACTGAATTGAGAGTAGGCCAGAACCGACGATGCCATAGCGGTTTACCTGTAACCAGGTACCAATACCAGAGGCGATCATCGCCATAGAAACAAGATAGGCGGTTGTTTCAGCGGAAAGCTGTAAGGCCGCACCCACGATTAACGCAGGGGTTACCATCGGAACGAAAATTGCCAACAGATGGGTAATGGCACCAACGAGAGCCTGATGAAAGGGAGGGCGATCCTCCAGTTCAAATATAAGGTCAGAACCTGCATGGTTTATATCAGACATCCCTTCACTCCTTTTAAAGTAAATTTGATCATCTGAATCAGTAAAATAAATTCCCACGAATTTGGGGCGCAGGACGCCTTGAGAACGGCTTATCTCATTTTCGCAGTCAACTATTTAGTCATCGTTCAAACAGAGAAACAGGCCGCCGAAGCGGCCATTTATTATTTATATTTTTTCCAGCGCGGTGAGTATTTTCTCCGGTGTGAAATGCCATTCGCGTAACCAGATGCCGCAGGCATCGTGAATTGCGGTAGCAATCGCCGGAGCTGCGCCATTTACACCGATTTCTGAGATTGATTTCGCCCCGAATGGGCCGACTTTATCGTCGCTCGGCACCAGCACAGCGCGGAAATCACGCGGAATGTCACCAATTTTCGGTGCGCCGTAACTGCGTAAATCACGCGTTAACGGGTGGCCTTCGGCGTCATAAATGATTTCTTCGCTCATACTGTGCCCGATAGCACGCAGGGTGGCTCCGTAGATTTGTCCCAACGCTAACTCTGGATTGACCGGTGTACCACAGTCCAGCAAGGCGTAGAATTTATCCAGGCGGATTTCACCCGTACGTGTGTTGACGGCAACTTCAGCAAAGTTTGCGCCATACGGGAAGGCGAAATCAGGCGTGATATAACTGGCAGTTCCCACCAGTGAACCAAAACCGGTGCCGGTTTCGCCTTTATGGGCAATATCCCCGAAACTAACTTCGCCTTTCTTGCCGCGCACGACGCCCGGCGTTGCTAGTTGAACATCTGCCACTGGCTCACCCAACATTTGCGCGCCGTGGAACAGAATTTTATCCCGCAGATTTTCCGCTGCCAAACGCGCCGCGTTACCCGAGAAGCAAGTACCGGACGAGGCATATGCGCCTTTATCAAACAACGCATGATCGGTATCACCGGAGATAACATGCACGTCCTGCGGTGGGCAGTGCAGCACTTCTGCTGCCAGTTTCGTCACCACGGTATCCAGACCAGTACCAATATCCGCACCGCCAGAATGAACAATAAAGGTACCGTCCGATTCCAGTTTAATCATGCAGTTAGCCTGATCGATATCCGGGATCCCCGATTTCTGCATGATAATGGCGACGCCGCGACCGATGTGCCAGTCACCATTTTGCGGTTTTGGTGAAGACCATTGGATCATCTCGCGACCCTGACGCAGGATCTCTTCCAGCGCGCAGCTGGCGGCGGAAGGAACGGAGGTCGGCGCTTTACCTTCACCAATCGCACCGAGAATTTTCAGCTCTTGCCCTTCGTGTACCCGGTTACGTTCGATAATTTCCAGTTGGTCGATCTGTAACTGTTCAGCCAGTTCCGCTAATGCCATAGTGATAGCGAAGTTACCTTTCGGTGCACCATAACCCTGATAAGCACCATTTGGACAAATGTTGCTGTAGTAGGTGGTGACCTGGAAATCGACGTTATCGCACGGATATAACGGCAGCGACAGCGCCGGTCCGTTACACGGTACGGTGAGTGAGTGGTTGCCGTAAGGGCCTGTGTTGGCGCGGAAATCCATCTTCACAGCCGTCAGGCGACCATCTTTCTTTGCCCCCAGTTTGACGGTGACTTTCGCGACGTGACGAGAGGTGTTAGCAATAAACTCTTCTTCACGGGTGTAGCGGAACAGTACCGGACGCCCGGTCACGCAGGTTGCCCAGGCGCACACTTCTTCCAGCAGGATGTCCTGTTTGGAACCAAAACCACCGCCTACGCGTTCTTTAATGACATGAACTTTATGTTGTTTCATGCCCACGAGGCGCGCGACCTGGCGGCGTAAGTGCCATGGTACCTGGGTGGAGGCGTGGATAACCAGACGATCGCCGTCCATACGGGTAAAGCAGATATGAGTTTCAGTCGGGCATTGCTGCGCCTGAGTTGAGTTATAGGTTCGCTCAATGATCACATCGGCATCGGCAAAGCCTTTATCCATATCGCCAATATGACCATGAATACTGGCGGCGATATTTTTACGAGGGCGAGAACCGATAGGGAAGTTGATAATCATATGCTCGCCGCGCTGGGCTGCATGGCTGTTATCGTCTTCCAGAGTGTCTGGCGCACCCGCCACATACACCACCGGTTCATCGTGTACGACAGGCGCATCTTCCGCCATTGCCTCGTCAATCGACATTACAGGCTTAAGCACTTCATATTCAACGTCGATGAGCTTCAGTGCTTCGAGCGCAATTTCTTCACTTTCAGCGACTACCGCAGCAACGCGATCGCCGACGTGACGCATTTTCTTGCCGAACATACGGCGGTCAAGCGGTGACGGTTCCGGTGCGCTCTGACCACCCGGGGTGTAGTAGATATCCGGGCAATTCAGATGAGTAATAACGTGAACGACGCCTGGTAAGGCTTCAGCTTTGCTGACATCCAGGTGAGTAATCAGTGCGTGAGCGTGAGGGCTACGTAACATTTTAATGACGCAGGCGTCAGCCGTTACGCGGTCTTCAACATAGCAGGGTTTCGCCTGCACCATTTTTGCGGCATCAGTTTTAGGATAATGCTTACCAATGACTTCAAGGTCATCGCGGAAAGTCGGAGCGATATCAATGGTGGCCTGCGGGTTATTTTTACGTGCAACCGCCAGTTCAATGACCTGATAGTATTGTTGCCAGCCTGCATCGCGACTGAACAAACCAGAAAGCGCGTCGTCGATCTCTTCGCGGGTCGGTGCGGCGATACGCTCGAGCAGATCAGTGATAATCAGAGCAGCAGCTGGATCGTTATAACCAGACTGCACCACGCCAACATCAACCATTGCCTGTTGAACCAGACTTAACTCGTTCCATTTTCCCAGAGACTCTGCGGTACGAATATTAGCCTTCTCTATCTGTGCGGCAATAAGTAAGGACGCGTTGACGATATTACCGTTAAAGATAATTGCGTCAGAACCGGCAAAACCGAATCCATCATCGCTGTTGCGTACAGAGTGCATTCCCATGTTAAACAACAGCTTTTGCACGTTTTCACCAGGATTAACGGTTAGCTCCTGGGGCGTGCCATTTAATGTAAAGTGGATGATCATACGGCTTCCTCCCCAGCCTGTTGGCAGTCGGCATAAAGGTCGGCTACCAGAACTCCCGTGATATAGCGTTTATAGGCCACGCTGCCCCGCAAATCTTCCTGCGGGAAAATGGCGTTGGCGACAGCCTGTTCAAGGGCATCGCCTTCCAAGTTTTGTTTTTCAACATCGTGCAGACGCAGTGCTTTACTGGCCACGCCATCCAACGCAATTCGCATACCGTCGTGATCGGTTAACGCAACGGCTGCCGTTACTACCGTTAACCCAGCCTGAGAACGGCTAATTTTGCGAGTCGCACAGGTGCGATACGGATCTTTAATGATGATTTCGGTTAGCAGGCGATCGCATGGGCAGGCCAGGTACTCCTCAATTGACAGAGTTTCACCGTTGCCAAAAACCAGTTCGGCATCCAGTGCCAGCAGGACGGGAAGCAGCACCGACTCTTCCTGCCGGGCGGCGATTTCACCACCAATGGTCGACTGATTACGAATATGGCGAGAGTAGACAAAGCCGAGAGCCTCACGCAGTGCTGCAGGAATAAACCGTGCATCACGCAGTGTTTGCAAGCGAGACATCGCGCCAATCCGCAATGCACCGTTATCCCAGTCAACCCAGTCCAGTTCCAGATCCTGTAAGGATATGGCAATCTTTTTATCGGTACGGGTTGGTGTGGCGTTGAGTTTACTGCCTCCGGCAAACCAGACAGCTTCATCCTGATAGCGGCGCTTCAGTTCCAGCGCCTGTTCGACAGAGTCGGGCCTGAAAAATTGTTCAATCATCTTCTTTCCTTATTTAACCCTCTTCCTTTAAGGAAGAGGGTATCTGTCATTTATGCCAGCGCATCCATCCGACGCCACATAGCAGCGGCGGCTTTTTGGGCTTGCGCATAAATGGAATCGCAATCGAAGTTAAACTGACGGTCTTCATAGACCATAACGCCGTTGACCATCACGCTGTGGACGCTGCCTGAACCCATGCCGAAAGCGATATGCCCGGCGATATTGTCTGCCAGCAGCGGCGTCGGCGAGTTGTAATCGCAAATGGTTAAATCGGCTTTGTAACCGGCTTCCAGAAGGCCAAATTTCGCGCCAAAATTGCGGCTCATCAGTTCGTTGCCGTTAGCCAGTGCTTTGGCAAAACTGTCAGGCCACAGCGGACCACCCGCATCGCGATGTTTAAAGAAGGCAAATTTCATCTCTTCAAACATATCTGAACCAATACCGTCCGTACCCAACGCCAGATTGCGGATGTCGCAAAGATGATGGTTGTAGCCGACATGGTTGTTCATGTTTGAACGGGCGTTATGCACCAGGAATGCATCACGCTGATTGAGCAACGCGATGTCGTCTTTAGACAGATAAAGCCCATGAGCGACCAGCGTTTTGCTGTCGATGAGATCGAATTGCGCTAATCGTGCCAGCAGATCTTTGCCGTACCAGTGATGACTATGGGAAACATCGTAAAGGTCTTCCGCAGCGTGAATATGTAAACCACGGCCTGTGGCTTTCACGGCCTCACGCAGCATTTCCAGACCGGCATCCGGCACAGTAAACGGCGCGTGAGCACCAATATGAGCCTCTACCAGATACGGTTCAGTTGCCGCTTTCTTCGCATCATCAATCTGACGGGCGAAGCGGATATTTTCCTCTACTCCTTCCTGTAGTTCTTTAATGCCGTTGTTACGGTCAGTGGTTTCAAAACAGGTCATCGCACGCAGGCCAACTTTTAAAAATGCGTTGCGCAATGTGGAGAGCGACCCGCTGATATACGCCGGAGAGGCATGGTGATCGATAACAGATGTACAGCCGCTCTTAATCGCTTCCAGGGAACAAATCAGCCCGCTGTAATAGAGCGACTCTTCATCAAGGGCGCGATCGAGCCGCCACCAGAGATTTTTCAGCGTTGAAATGAAATCCGGGCAGGGGGCGATGTTTGCCATAATTCCACGGGAAAGCCCCGAGTAAAAATGGTTGTGCGAGCAGACAATTCCCGGCATCACAATCCGACCATGCATCTCTTTGTAGTTGGCATCGGGGTAGCGTTGCGTCAGCGCATCGCCGATAGCGACAATCACATCATTTTCGATGGCGATATCAACGCCTTCCTGCACTTTCGCCGGGTGTAACTGCACTGCGGTGACATTCTTCAGAATCAACATGATTACACCTCCACGCGGCCCAGCAGATAATGATGATGCTGGTGGACATGGCTAATGATGCGGCACATATCGTTCAGCTCCGGTGGTACGTTGTTGAACTGACCTTCGCTGTCGATGTTTAACACCCAGCTTTGGTTATTCAGACGTATGCGTACCTGGCAATCTTCCACAAGGAAGCCTGGGTTGCTGCTGTTATCAAAGTCTTGCGACAGGCTGAAGACGGTGATTTTGTCTTTATATGGTTTACCGTTCCACGGGCAGAACTGGGCGCAGTTGCCGCATTCGTTACAGTAAGCGTCGAGGTGCAGCGTCTGGAAACGGTTCTGGAATCCAGGGACCGCAATTGAGACATTGGCGCGGTTAGGGCAGACATCCACACACTTGCTGCAAACGTAGTTACATTCAAGACAGCGAGAAGCTTCCTGAGCGACAAACGCATCACGATCGTCGCTGTTCACCAGGGTGACTGAGATATCGCCTTTACGTTGGTAGATTTCCGCCGGATTGACGTTGTTCCAGTATTTATCGTTCTGGTGGGAACGGATATTTTCCCGACTCAGGATGGCATCGGTAGCCCGACGCGCAGTTCCGACAGCTGCAACGATAGAGGACGGTCCGCGCTGTACGTCGCCGATCATAAAGACGTCAGTCAGACGAGTTTCGCCATTATGGTCGACGTCTGGCCAGCCATTTTTGTCCAGCGGCACGCCCATGGCATTCAGGGTTTCAGTATCCTGCTGTTCGCCAATGGCGGTGATCAGGCTGTCTACATGCAGTGTTACTGTTTCGTTGGTTTCAACCGGACGGCGACGACCTTTCTCATCAGGTTCGCCAAGCGACATAACGCGCAAGGTTAAGGTGCCATCAGCATCGAAACGTTCCGGATTATTCAGGAAACGGAACTCCACGCCGTCGTGCAACGCTTCTTCATACTCTTCGCGCCATGCGGGCATCTCTTGCAGTGAACGACGATAAACGACCGTTGCTTTTTCTACGCCTGGAACGCGTAACGCCGCACGAGCGCAGTCCATTGCGGTGTTACCCGCCCCGACAACGACCACATGCTTGCCCAGCTTGAGCGTAGTGCCTTTGTTGTATTCACGCAGGAAGGGGAGTGATTTCCACACATTTTGGTTGTCGCCCGCCAATTTCACACCGCTATTTTTATCAGTGCCGGTGGCAATCAGAACATAGTGGAAGCCCTGATTTTTTAACTGTTCAACGGTCAGATCGGGTGAGCAGCCATACTCAAATTTCACGCCGTGAGCGGCAACAAAATCGATATCGTGCTGAATTAACTCTGCAGGAATACGGAACTGAGGAATGATATTTTTCACCACGCCGCCCGCATTGGCTTCGCGTTCAAACAGCGTAACCGGATGGCCCGCTCTGGCAAGGAAGTAACCTGCTGCCAGACCCGCCGGACCTGCACCAATCACGGCAACCGGATGGCGTGAACCAGAACCGGCTGGTTTGTGCCAGCGTTGCTTATATTCATCCCAACCTTTTTCCAGCGCGACTTTTTTCAGTTCGCGGATATTCAGCGCACTGTCGTAATCCAGGCGGGTACAGTTGTATTGGCACTGGTGATCGCAAATATGACCGGTAATGGCGGGCAGGGCGTTGCGTTGGTAGATGAGTTCCAGTGCGTCGGCATAGCGGTGTTCGCCAAGCAGACGGATGTATTCCGGAATATCCTGTTTAATGGCGCAAGCAGTAACGCACGGTGCAACGTAGCAGTCGGTCAGCGGCAGGTCTTCTGCCACTTCAATACGCTCTTCTGGCTTCCAGTGTTTCTGCGTGTATTCCATGGTTAACGCGTCTGCTGCCAGTTTGTTCAGTCGTTCGACGTCAACATGGTCAAGCCCCCAGGCGTCGGAGCCTTCCAGCTCGCGCATGCAGGCACTTAAGCGCAGATAGCCGCCAGGTTTCAGCAGGTCGGTTGCCATAGTAATAGGGCGAATACCAGTATCAAAAATATCGCGGATAGTCAGCTGACTGGCACCACCGGAATAAGAAATGGGCAGTTTGCCGTCAAAGGCGCGAGAGAGAACTGCTGCAACATTGATGGAGAGCGGGAACAGCGCACGGCCTGACATATACATCTCTTCACCAGGCAGTGCGCCTTTATTGTTGATGGTGCCGAGAGTGTTAGTCAGTTTGACGCCAAAACCGAGTGATTTTTCTTTTGCCAGTGCCATCAGGCGTTCCAGCATTTCCAGCGCTTGCGTCAGCTTGAGGTCGTGATCAAATGACTCTTCTTTTAAGCCTATGTAACCGAAACCGCAGACATCGAGGATCTCACGAACACGCGCGTACCCCAGTAAGGTCGGGTTGAGTTTCACAAAGGTATTGAGCCCTTTTTCTTCCAGCATGTAGCGGCAAATGGCTTCGATTTCATGCGGAGGACAGCCGTGCATCGTGGAGAGGGTGACGCCCTGCACCATGCTAGTGGGGATGCGAGCGGGTAAGGCCTGTAAGTTATCGCGTTTTTCCTGCAATCCGTGGCGGGCTAAAAATGCCTCATCCTGGAGCAGGTTATTAAGCGTATCGCGGTATTGAGCGAATTTTGGATGGTCAGATGCGTCCATCATATTATCGATGAACTGTTGCATCGGCGGTTGCTTAATACCTTCGAGGTTGTAACCGACGCTCATATTAAAGATAAAGGATTTACCGGAATCAGAAGGCTGGAACATTGCTTCGAGAAGATGCAGAGCAAACCAGGCTTTGAGGTATTCATCCCAGGCTTTAAGCAGGGTAAATTCGGTAGACCATTCGGTGTTAAAGCACTCGTCTTCGGCATCAATACAGGGCTTTTCCAGCTCCAGGCGGTCAAGAATTTGGACGGTTTTTAGTTCGATGAAGCGTCCGCCAGTCAGCCAGGATGTGACAATATTTTGCGCGAGCTGCGTGTGCGGACCAGCGGCAGGGCCGACGGGAGTGGCACAGGTTTCACCGAAGACGCTAACAGTTTTACCTTTTACGGGTGAGTAAAACTGTTGCTCGGGAATACCAAAGATTGAGCGTTGTTGTTGGTATTCATCAAATATGCGCGTCAAAAGTTCCTCAAACGGAATGGGACGCATAATATCCCCCATAACCCTCTCCTTAGCTTATACAGATATCATTGAGTGACCGGTGTTGAGAAATCCGGTGGTTTAGGGGGATAGAGCAACAATCGCACCACTCTTGCCAGGTTTGGCGGGAAATATAAAAAAATGTGAGGCGGCTCGAAACTTAAGGGCTTTTTGTGAATGAACTCACAGGTGCCAAATGAGAATTAAAATCACTCCTGGGAATTATTATTACCAGCCCATTTATCACTTTTTCTCTTTTCTCAAAATCAGTGATTCCTTATCATAATGATAAAGCAGGCTGGATGGTTTAAATATTTGAACGCAAACGTTTAACTACGTTTTCTAAATTTCAGTATACCTTTTTTGCGCTGTAATAAAGTCGTCCGGAGTATCAATATCTAAAATTATTTCTGCATTCTCTATTTCGACGGAATAATGTTCTCCCATAAGGAGTGCCTGACGCATATTGGTGACATTGGGTCGCTGGGTTGCCTGCATCAGGCATGGCTTTGACACTAAAATCGGATGGCCGGGGATACCTTTATGGAGTGGCAGTATTGCGCCATCATTACGTAACGACCAGATTTTTCTAAAAATATCGATGGTGAGGGTTGGCATGTCACCGTGGGTGAGAAAACAATGTTCGGTTTGCACCGCGGGTACTGCGGCCTTTACTGATGTCAGTAAACCCTGCGCATAATTTGGGTTGTGGATAATAGTGATATTACTCTGGTTCGCATAACGTTCGTGCAGTTCATTACCACGATAGCCGGTGACTAAAATAATTCGGCTACAAAACTGCAACGCATTTTTGATACTTGCATCAAGAATTGTTCCCTCTTGCCAGGGTAACATCATTTTCCATTGCCCCATTCTTGATGATAATCCGGCAGCGGTAATTATACAGTCGATGGCTGACATAGTGGTTCCATTATTAATAGGGGCTAATAACGCCTGTTAATTGCGTTACTTCCTGATGGATTAAGTTGGGGATAATTTATCCCAGAGAGGTCATAAAGACTCGTGAAAAGTATAGTTGACCCATCGGCATTATTCATTGATTTAGGCGCGCAGAAACGTCCCACTGTGATTTCTGTTGTTGGGGCTGGGGGGAAAACCAGCTTGCTTTTTTGGCTGGTAGAACTGCTCCAGGCTAGCGGCAGGCGTGTGTTAATCACTACAACGACACATATGTTTATGCCAACGTCTCACTGGCCCGTGGTTTTCTGTCGTGATCCCGCCATGCTTCCTCATGCGTCTCTTACATCCCCCATTTCATTTTGTTTTCACAGCTGGAAAGCGAACCAGGGAAAAGTGCAGGGATTTATGCCAGAAGCGATTGATGCACTGGTGCAACGACCAGAGTGTGACGTAATTCTCATTGAGGCAGATGGCTCGCGTGGAATGCCGTTAAAAGCGCCTGATGAGCACGAACCTTGCATACCCAAAAGCAGTTGCTGCGTGATTGCTGTGATGGGAGGACATATTTTGGGTGCGAAAGTGAGCACAGAAAATGTCCATCGCTGGTCGCAGTTTGCTGATATTACCGGGTTAACACCTGATGCAACCTTGCAACTGAGCGATCTCGTTGCGCTGGTTCGCCACCCTCAGGGCGCATTTAAAAACGTACCGCAAGGTTGTCGGCGAGTCTGGTTCATTAACCGTTTTTCTCAATGTGAGAATGCGATTGCGCAAAGCGAGCTCCTTCAACCGCTGCAACAACACGACGTAGAGGCAATCTGGCTGGGCGATATACAAGAACATCCTGCAATCGCGCGCAGATTTGTGAATTAGCGGCCCGGGTATTCCGGGTTACTGAAAGGATATCCATTGAGGTTGGTATGAATATTTTCACAGAGGCTGCAAAACTTGAAGAGCAAAATTGTCCGTTTGCGATGGCGCAAATTGTTGATAGCCGAGGCTCGACTCCCCGCCATTCTGCACAAATGTTAGTGCGCGCCGATGGTTCTATCGTCGGTACAATTGGTGGTGGAATGGTTGAGCGGAAGGTGATTGAAGAGTCGCTTCAGGCATTGCAGGAACGTAAGCCGCGATTATTCCATGGACGTATGGCTCGTAACGGTGTGGATGCTGTCGGGTCAGATTGTGGAGGTGCAATGTCCGTGTTTATCAGCGTCCATGGTATGCGTCCTCGTCTGGTGTTGATTGGCGCGGGGCATGTCAACCGGGCGATAGCCCAGAGTGCGGCGCTATTAGGATTTGATATTGCCGTTGCCGATATTTATCGCGAAAGCCTTAATCCTGAATTATTCCCACCATCAACCACGCTTCTCCATGCTGAGTCGTTTGGTGCGGCAGTGGAAGCACTGGATATTCGCCCTGATAATTTTGTCCTGATTGCCACGAATAATCAGGATCGTGAAGCCCTCGACAAACTCATTGAACAGCCCATTGCATGGCTGGGGTTGCTGGCAAGTCGCCGCAAGGTTCAGCTTTTCCTACGTCAATTGCGTGAGAAAGGCGTGGCTGAAGAACATATTGCCCGTTTACATGCGCCCGTTGGTTACAACATAGGTGCGGAAACGCCGCAGGAGATCGCCATCAGCGTGCTGGCAGAAATATTACAGGTGAAAAATAACGCGCCGGGTGGGCTGATGATGAAACCTTCTCATCCTTCCGGACACCAGCTGGTGGTGATTCGCGGTGCGGGGGATATCGCCAGTGGTGTGGCGCTACGTCTGTATCATGCGGGTTTTAAAGTGATCATGCTGGAAGTGGAAAAACCGACAGTGATTCGTTGTACCGTGGCGTTTGCCCAGGCCGTGTTCGATGGCGAAATGACGGTCGAAGGCGTCACTGCCCGCCTGGCAACCAGCTCTGCGGAAGCGATGAAACTTACCGAACGCGGATTCATCCCTGTGATGGTAGATCCCGCCTGTTCATTGCTTGATGAACTGAAACCGCTTTGCGTGGTGGACGCTATTCTGGCGAAACAGAATTTGGGTACGCGGGCAGATATGGCACCAGTAACAATCGCGCTTGGGCCGGGCTTTACTGCTGGGAAGGATTGCCATGCGGTAATTGAAACAAATCGCGGGCACTGGCTCGGTCAGGTGATTTACTCTGGTTGTGCGCAGGAGAATACCGGTGTTCCCGGCAATATTATGGGGCATACCACCCGACGGGTGATCCGTGCTCCTGCTGCAGGCATTATGCGATCCAACGTGAAATTAGGCGATCTGGTGAAAGAGGGCGATGTGATTGCCTGGATTGGTGAGCATGAAATTAAAGCACCGTTGACGGGGATGGTGCGTGGCTTGTTGAACGACGGACTGGCGGTGGTCGGTGGTTTTAAAATTGGTGATATCGATCCACGTGGTGAAACGGCTGATTTCACCAGCGTTTCTGATAAAGCCCGGGCAATTGGCGGCGGCGTACTTGAGGCGTTAATGATGTTGATGCATCAGGGCGTTAAAGCGACAAAAGAAGTGCTGGAAGTGGCTTAAATGAAAATGGCCGGATGGTATTACCCACCCGGCCTTTAAATTACTGACAAATCACCGTTCCGGTTTTGCCTTCAATCCCTTCTTTCGCTTTGCTCAATACGGTAATCAGTGCTTCGCGTCCAGCGCGAGAGCGAGCAAACGAGGCGGCTGCTTCCACTTTAGGCAGCATAGAACCTTTCGCAAAATGACCTTCTTCGATAAAGCGTTCAGCATCACTTAATGACAGGCGATCGAGCCACTGTTCGTTCTCTTTACCGAAGTTAATGGCCACTTTTTCTACCGCAGTCAGAATGATCAGCATATCGGCATCAATCATTTCTGCTAAACGGGCGCTGGCCCAGTCTTTATCAATAACCGCGCTGGCACCACGCAGATGGTTACCTTCACGAATAACAGGAATACCACCACCGCCAACGGTGATCACTACCTGGCCTGCATCTACCAGAGCTTTAACCGTTTCTTTTTCAATGATATCAACCGGTTTTGGCGAGGCAACAACACGGCGATAGCCGCGACCAGCATCTTCTTTCAGAGTGTAACCCTGTTTTGTCAGTTGCTCTGCTTCCTGCTCGGTAAAGAACGAACCGATCGGCTTGGTCGGGTTGAGGAATGCCGGATCGTTAGCGTCGACTTCGACCTGGGTAACCAGCGTTGCTACAGGTTTATTAATGCCACGAGAAAGCAGTTCTTCTCTTAAGGCGTTTTGTAGATCGTAACCAATATAACCCTGGCTTAAGGCAACACAGACAGACATCGGCAGCATTGGCGAGTGCGCTTCAGTTTTTGCCGCGGCTTCAAAGGCCTGGTTAATCATGCCTACCTGCGGCCCGTTACCATGAGTGACGATGACCTCATGTCCCTGGGCAATTAAATCAACAATTGCCTGAGACGTAATTTTTACCGCTTTCATTTGTCCGGCTAGATCGTCGCCCAGCGCATTCCCGCCCAGGGCGAGAACAATTTTCTTACTCATTTTTCCTCACTCATCATTCTTGATTGTGTATAGATCCCTGGCAGTGGTTAGAGCACGGGAGGGACAAACGGTTTGCGTCGCAGGAAACGACCTCGCCCGGCTTTACCTGTAAAGGTGCCGTCACAGAAAATCGTTTCACCACGGGATAATGTTCTGACAATTGCGCCCTGACAGGTAAAACCCTCCCAGGGCGAGTAGTCGGCGTTGTCGTGGAGATGGCGGTGTTGAATTTGTTGACTCTGACGTGGGTCGATAATTACCACATCACCATCTGAGCCGGGCGCTAATAATCCTTTTTGTGGCCACAGGCCAAATAGCCTGGCGGGCATCGCACTGGTCAATTCAACAAAACGCTCCGGTGTGATACGTCCCGTCATCACGCCACTGGAGAACAGCAACTGCATGCGGTTTTCCACACCGGGCAAGCCATTTGGGCAGCGGCTGAAATCGCCTTTAGAAATTTGCTGGCGCTGGGCCATCGAGAAGGTGCAGTGATCGGTCGCCACCACGTCAATCGCACCATCACTAATGCCACACCACAGTTTGTCCTGCTCACGCACGTTACGCAGCGGTGGGCTAAGAATGAACTTCATGCCGTCTTCTGTATCGTAACTGCGTTCGTCCAGCAGGAGATATTGCGGGCAGGTTTCAACCCAGACTGGCTGGTGATTCGCTCGGGCAAGACGCAGATAATCCAGACCTAAGCCGTTAGAGAGGTGGACGATATAGAGCGGGGCGTTACCGGCAATTTGTGCCAGGTTAATCATGCGGGCGATTGCTTCCGCTTCGCATTCCAGAGGGCGACTCAAGGCGTGATAGCGCGGCGCGGTTAACCCTGCGGCAATAAACTCCGCCCGCTTGCTGGCGATAGCCGCGTCATTTTCCGGGTGCACGGTGGTCAGTGCGCCAGACTCATGCAAGCGGCGTAATGCCTGCAACACTTCATCATCGTTGAGTTTATATTGATAGGTTAAATAGAGTTTAAAACTGCTCAGCCCTTCTTCGACCATCATCGGAATTTCGTCGAGGATGGCGTGATTAATGTGCTGGATAACACCGTGAAAGCTGTAGTCAATAACCGCTTTATGGGCGGCATAACCACGATAAACTTCCAGTTGATGGCGTAATCGGCAGCCATTTGGTCCAAATCCCATATGGTCAATAATGGTTGTTGTACCGCCACACGCAGCTGCGCGGGTACCGGTAAAAAAATCATCACAACTGCGCGCGATGCCGACATCAATATTGAAGTGTGTATGGACATCTACGCCGCCAGGGAAAACGTAACAGCCAGTAGCATCAATTTCTTCATACGGGAGCTGCGGCGAAATATCGGTGCCCAACTGGCGAACAATCCCGCTTTCAATCAGCAAATCCTGTTTGGCTTGTCCATCTGCGTTAACGATAGTGCCGTTTTTGATCAATACGCGCATAGCAAACTCCAAAAACCCTCCGGCGAACCGGAGGGGAATAAGTGAAGAATAATTATTCGGTTGCCAGCCAGCTTAACGGGATTGCAGCGTACATAGCGGCACAGGTCACCAGGTGAGATTTCCAGGTTTTTTCGTTAGGTGCGTGCGCTTCAGGTTCTTTACCAGGGCCAAAACCGATCACCGGAATGCCGTGACGACCCATGATGGAGACGCCGTTAGTTGAGAAGGTCCACTTATCAACAACCGGCGCTTTGCCAAACAGCCCTTCGTAGGCGTTTACCAGGGCTTTAACAGTGAAGTGATCTTCTTCCACTTTCCAGGTCGGGAAGTAGCATTCGGTTGGGTAAACCAGGCCAGTCCAGGAAGGACGGTCGTAGTTGTACATAGAAACAACCGCGTTAGCTTTCTGTACCGCAGGCAGGGCGCGGATTTCGTCCAGCGCGCCTTCCCAGGTTTCGCCCCAGGTCAGACGACGGTCAATTGAAACTGCGCAGCTGTCTGCTACAGCGCAACGGCTTGGAGATGTGAAGAAGATTTCAGAAACGGTGAGGGTGCCTTTGCCTAGGAATTCGTCATAGCCCAGGCGCTGGGAGAGTTCCTGTAATTCGCCAAGAATCGGACCCATTTTGAAAATAGCGTTATCACCGCGTTCTGGCGCAGAGCCGTGGCAGCTAACGCCCTGAACATCAATGCGAATTTCCATACGACCGCGCTGACCACGATATACCTGGCAGTCGGTTGGTTCGGTACTGACCACAAATTCCGGGCGAATGCCAGATTGTTCAATAATGTACTGCCAGCACAGACCGTCGCAGTCTTCTTCCTGCACAGTGCCGGTGACCAGCAGGGTGTATTCATCTTCCAGACCGAGGTCTTTAATGATTTTACCGGCATAAACCATAGATGCCATACCGCCTTCCTGGTCGGAAGTACCACGGCCGCCGATCAGCTCATCAGTTTCCATGCCTTCGTACGGATCGAAGTCCCAGTTTTTGATGTTGCCAATGCCGACGGTGTCGATATGCGCGTCCATCGCCACCAGACGCGGGCCGTGACCGATATAACCGAGCACGTTGCCCATCGGGTCGATTTCAACTTTATCGAAGCCGACTTTTTCCATCTCTTCTTTAATACGATGCACTACGCGTTTTTCGTCGCAGCTTTCGCTGGGGATCGCAACCATGTCGCGCAGGAAGCGAGTCATGTCTGCCTGGTAATCTTTTGCTTTTTCAAGAATCAGTTTGAATGGAATATTCTTAGCCATTATTTTTCTCCAGATTTTTTACTCCCCGTTTTGCGGGGAGCAGTTCCAATAGGGTGATTAAGGTGCTACAGAGTGTTTGCCTTCCCAGACAACTTCGCGGTAGTGCTTCACGTCGGTGTCGCCTTCAGTGCTGATAACCAGCACCACTGCATCTTTGTTCAGCGCCAGTTTTTCCATCAGGCTTTGACGTTGCGGGTGATAATGAACCGCCGCGAGAACGCCTAAACCGACAGCGCCGGATTCACCGGAGATGATGCGCGGGTCGTTGCCGTACGGATTACCCAGCACGCGCATACCTAATGCGGCAACGCTGTCCTGGCAGGAGATGAATTGGGTGGCGCAGTTACGTAGGATTTCCCAGCCCAGTGGGTTAGGTTCGCCGCAAGCCAGGCCCGCCATGATAGTGGCCATATCGCCGCCAACGTTGACGATGTCGCCTTTGACACCAGAACGATAGATACAGTCAGCTTTGTCAGGTTCAACGATAATGCTGTGCAGATTTTGCGGGCTGTAGACGTCGACCAGATAACCCAGTACGCCGCCGGCCATCGCGCCGACACCGGCTTGCAGCAGAACGTGAGTTGGGGTTACGCCCATTTCACGCATTTGCTCGACGGCTTCATCTGCCAGAGTGGCATAGCCCTGCATGATCCAGGTTGGGATTTTGGTGTAGCCTTCCCAGGCGGTATCTTGCACCACTTCCCAGCCGTGTTGCTGCGCGTGTTGCATGGTCAGACGAACGGTATCGTCATAGTTCATATCAGTGACGATGCACTCGGCTCCGAGGTTCAGAATGGCGTCAACGCGTTCCTGAGCGGAACCTTTCGGCATGTAAATAACCGCGTTCTGACCGAGTTGCTGTGCTGCCCAGGCAACACCGCGCCCGTGGTTGCCGTCGGTCGTTGTAGCAAATGTCATTTTTTCGCCGATGGCATTTTTCAGATGCTCGAATGACAGTGTTTCGATATCAAGATGATATTTTTCGCACAACAACTGAGCGATGGCATATGCGCCGCCGAGCATTTTGAATGCGTTCAGACCGAATCGTTTTGATTCGTCCTTAACGAGAATTTTTTTTACCCCAAAAAGGTTTGCGAGATCGTCCAGCGCGCAAAGTGGTGTTGGGCGATAGCCAGCAATTTTCTGGTGGAACTGGCGCGCCAGTTTTGCCTGGCTTTGCGAAAAGAGCGGTGATGTTTCGCCGTTGAAAAATTTGTTATCGGCGATATCAATCTTCAATGAGAAAACGGACATATCCTATCCTTTTGGCCTCTGGAAATAGAGAGCCGACCAGTCGATCGGCCCGAGGGGGTTATTTCACGCGTTCTTGCGCTTCTTTCAGCAGTTGTTCGAGCAGTGCGCCTGGTTTGGAATATTTACGGGAAAGGATCATTGCTGCGATGATGTATGGCTTCCAGCTGGCTTCTTTGTAGGTCGCGATACGGTATTTTTCGAATACGCCTTCAGTGACTTCACCTTCTTTGCAGGATACGCCGCTGATATCTGCTGGCAGGCAGTGCATGTACAGGGCTTCGCCATCACGGGTCAGTTCCATCATCTCTTCAGTGCAATGCCAGTCTTTGTGTTGCGCGTTCTGTGCCAGACACTGTTTTTCCAGTGCTTTTAAGCCTTCGTGATCGTTCGCACGCAGCAGTTCAGTACGCTCTTCCATCACTTTGTAAGGTGCCCATGACTTCGGATAAACGATGTCTGCGTCTTTGAAGGCTTCTTCCATGCTGGTGACCTGACGGAAGCTACCGCCAGAGGCTTTAGCATTATTTTTAGCTACTTCAACTACATCCGGGATCAAATCGTAGCCTTCCGGATGGGCCAGGGTGACATCCATACCGAAGCGGGTCATCAGGCCGATAATGCCTTGCGGTACAGAGAGCGGTTTGCCGTAGCTTGGGGAGTATGCCCAGGTCATGGCGATTTTTTTACCTTTCAGGTTTTCGAGCGAACCAAAGTGTTCACGCAACCATGCCAGGTCAGCCATTGACTGAGTCGGATGGTCGATATCGCATTGCAGGTTCACTAAAGCCGGACGCTGTGGAAGCACGCCCTGCTTGTAGCCGTCATCAAGCGCAGCGCCAACTTCACGCATATAGGCGTTACCTGCGCCCAGATACATATCGTCACGAATACCAATAGCGTCGGCGCAGAAGGAGATCATATTGGCGGTTTCACGTACGGTTTCGCCGTGAGCGATTTGTGATTTGCCTTCGTCGAGATCTTGCTGCGCAAGGCCGAGCAGGTTAAGCGCGGAAGCATAAGAGAAGCGGGTACGGGTGGAGTTGTCGCGGAATACGGAAATACCTAATCCACTATTAAAGACTTTGGTTGAGATGTTTTCAGCACGCAGTGCTTTTAATGCTGCGGCAACGTCCAGTACTTGTTTCAGTTCATCAGGCGTCTGTTCCCACGTTAACAAAAAATCTTTCTCGTGAAGGTGAGAGGTCAGCGAATTGATATCCTTAATCAGCTCATTAACAGTTTTCATCATAAAGTCCCGGTAGTGGAATGACAGGCAAAGTGGTTTATTTCACTGTGACTTGCCAAAGTGATTGGTGTTTTCACAGCTATACCAGGGACTAACAATAAGTGTGCCAGAATTATCCACGCGGCTATAAAAGACTAATTTGACGGGTAATGTGTGGTGTAGATCACAAATTGATGCCAGCTTCCGGTTGTGTGTAAAATACGAAAACGTTTGGCTTTTTTTATTGCGTTGTTTATTTGCTGCTAAGTATCAGAAATAAGATAAAGGGGCAGGCTATCCCTCGTCAGTTTGATAAACTCACCGCTGTAATTCTCATATTGATATAGAAATGTGATATCTCTTCCATAATTTCATTAGAAAGTGATAAAAACCTTATGTTTTTATCAAAGCCAATTTCGCCTGAGTTAATATCATGATGATCTGTGAACCATCAACGTCTTCAATGATCGACTTTTAAGTAAGTCTGGAAGGTAAAGCTATGGAGCTTGCTACTACGCAGTCAGTATTGATGCAAATTCAACCGACAATTCAGCGTTTTGCCAGAATGCTTGCCAGCGTTTTGCAGCTTGAGGTTGAGATCGTTGATGAAAACTTGTGTCGCGTCGCCGGAACGGGCGCGTATGGGAAGTTTCTTGGCCGCCAGTTGAGCGGCAACTCACGCCTGCTCCGCCACGTCCTGGAAACGAAAACTGAAAAAGTTGTGACACAGTCTCGCTTCGATCCCCTTTGCGAAGGTTGCGATAATAAAGATAATTGTCGCGAAAAAGCATTTCTGGGTACGCCTGTCATTTTACAGGATCGTTGTGTTGGGGTGATAAGTTTGATTGCAGTTACCCACGAGCAACAAGAACATATCAGTGATAATTTACGCGAGTTTTCTGATTACGTTCGCCATATATCCACCATTTTTGTTTCGAAACTTCTGGAGGATCAGGGACCAGGAGATAACATCAGTAAAATATTCGCGACCATGATCGATAATATGGATCAGGGCGTATTAGTTGTTGATGACGATAATCGGGTTCAGTTTGTTAATCAGACGGCCTTAAAAACACTCGGTGTTGTGCAAAATAATATTATTGGGAAACCTATCCGTTTCAGACCATTAACATTTGAGAGTAATTTTACCCACGGACATATGCAACATATTGTTTCGTGGGACGATAAAAGTGAATTAATCATTGGTCAATTGCATAACATTCAGGGCAGACAATTATTTTTAATGGCGTTTCACCAATCGCATACCAGTTTTTCTGTAGCAAATGCACCTGATGAACCGCATATTGAACAATTGGTTGGCGAGTGCCGTGTTATGCGGCAATTAAAACGACTCATTAGCCGTATTGCGCCCAGCCCATCCAGCGTTATGGTGGTTGGTGAAAGCGGCACGGGTAAAGAAGTCGTCGCGCGTGCAATCCATAAGTTGAGTGGAAGACGAAATAAACCCTTTATTGCTATCAACTGTGCCGCGATTCCTGAACAACTTCTGGAGAGCGAACTGTTCGGTTATGTTAAAGGCGCATTTACTGGCGCTTCAGCCAACGGTAAAACAGGGTTGATTCAGGCGGCGAATACGGGCACGCTGTTTCTCGATGAAATTGGTGATATGCCGTTAATGTTGCAGGCTAAATTACTGCGCGCTATTGAGGCGCGTGAAATACTGCCGATTGGTGCCAGTAGCCCAATTCAGGTCGACATCCGTATCATTTCTGCAACTAACCAGAATTTGGCCCAGTTCATCGCCGAAGGTAAATTCCGCGAAGATCTCTTCTACCGACTCAATGTTATCCCGATCACTCTTCCACCGCTGCGTGAACGTCAGGAAGATATTGAACTGCTGGTACATTACTTTTTACATCTGCATACCCGTCGTCTGGGATCGGTTTATCCGGGTATTGCTCCCGATGTCGTCGAGATATTGCGTAAGCATCGTTGGCCCGGAAACCTGCGCGAGTTAAGCAATTTAATGGAATATCTGGTTAACGTTGTTCCTTCAGGTGAAGTTATCGACAGCACGCTATTGCCTCCAAATTTGCTGAATAATGGCACAACGGAGCAAAGTGATGTAACAGAGGTCAGCGAGGCGCACTTGGCACTCGATGATGCGGGCGGCACGGCGCTGGAGGAGATGGAAAAGCAAATGATCCGCGAGGCGCTTTCACGTCATAACAGCAAGAAGCAAGTTGCTGATGAACTGGGTATCGGCATTGCTACGCTCTATCGCAAGATAAAGAAATATGAGTTGTTAAACGCATAACCTCAGTAAATCCGGCCTGAGTTCAGGCCGGATATCCTTTTACTTCGTTTTCTCGCAATCCAGAACTGTATTTACAATCATCTGATACCCCGTGCAGCGACAAAGATTTCCCGCCAGGCCGCGACGAATCTCCGTAATAGTTAATGGCTTCTCGCGTGGTTTCGCCAGCATTGCCGTGGTAGCCATAATCAGGCCAGGCGTACAAAACCCGCACTGCACCGCGCCGGATTTCGCATAAGCTTGCTGGACATGAGAAAGTTTTCCGCCTTTCGCTTCACCTTCCAGCGTGCGGATTTCTTTGCCTTCAGCCCAGGCGGCAAGGTATAAGCAACTGTCTATCGCAGTACCGTCGACCAGCACCGTACAGGCACCACATTCACCCACGCAGCAACCTTGCTTGACGCTTAGCAGTCCTTGTTCGCGGAGTAATTCCGAGAGCGGCGTGCCTGGCGCGGCGTGAAGCTGAAAAGGTATCTCGTTAATGGTGCATTCGATGGTAATTGTTTCGCTGTGATTCATTGCAATTTTCCCCCCGCCGCGGCGACGGCTTCACTAATCACTTTTTTGGTCATCGTCTGGATGAGATGCAGACGAAACTCTTTGCTGGCCCGCCATGATGAACGCGGGGCGACATCCTGCAGGACTGATTCGCTGATGGCTTCCAGCGTTTGCAGGTTTAATGGCGCATTTTGTGCAGTTTGTTCGGCATGTTGGCAGCGAATCGGCGTTGGCGCGGCAACGCCAAATGCCAGGCGTAATTCGCTGAAATTGCCGTTATCCAGTCGGCAATGTGCGGCACAGCCAATCGTTGAAATATCCATCGCATCGCGCATGGCATATTTGAAATGCGCGTTGCCTGCGTGTTCTTTCGGCTGGGGCGGAAAATGAAAGGCGACAAGGATTTCGTCATGCTCAAGGGACACTTTGCCCGGTCCGGTGTGGAAGCCATTAATCGGGACGAAACGAACACCGCGCGGGGAGTGGATCTCCAGCTTCGCATCATAAATTAGCGTTGGCGTGGCAGAATCCGCGCTGGTGGCTCCGTTGCAAATATTTCCTCCGTAGGTCGCGACGTTACGGATCTGCGGCCCGGCAATGGATGATGCCGCAGCACATAATGCCGGGAGATGACGTTGAGTTACAGGATCTTCAATGAGCTGGGTAAATGTCGTTGCTGAGCCGATGCGTAGCGAGTCATCTTCCGCTAGCGTAATTCCACGAAGCTCCGCCAGATTGTGGATATCAACAATATGGCGATAACGGTCATTGTGATGGTGGAGCTGAATCAGTACGTCAGTGCCACCGGCGAGCAGTTTGGCCTGTGGGTTGTCAGCCAGCAGGTTTATTGCATCGGCAAGGGATGCTGCGCGATGGTAAGAAGCAAAATCAAACATGATGTTATCCTCAAATCAATCCTGCCAGATGGAACTCTTCATATAACCGTTTTGGCGTCAGCGGCAGTGTATTGATTGCAACACCGGTAGCCATTTTCACCGCGTTACGAATAGCAGCGGCAACAGGAATTATTGGTGGCTCACCCAGTGACTTATGTCCGTATGCGGATTGCGGCTCATTGATTTCGACGAACGCGCTTTCCAGTTGTGGCAGATCTGGCATGGTCGGCATTTTGTAATCCAGCAGATTGGGGTTACGGACCACGCCGCTTTTCGCATCGATGATCATCTCTTCAAATAGCGCCCAGCCAATGCCCATCCCCATTCCGCCGTGTACCTGACCTTCTGCCAGCAACGGATTAAGAATATGACCCGAATCATGAACGTTGAGGATTCGGTTGATGGTGACTTTGCACAGCGCAATATCGACCGTCAGATCAACAAAGGTACAGCCAAATGCTGGTGGGTTAGTGGTGGTTTTGATGGAGCTTTCGGCAGAGAGCTGCCCGCCGCGTTCAGGGTGGTAGAAGGCGTCCATCGCCAGATCTTTTAACGACAATAACGATTCCTCCGGTCGTTCAACCAGCACGATATGGCCTTTTATTAGGGTCAGATTCATTGCTGACTGATGTAGCATGACAGCGGCGTGAGCGATGATTTTCTCTTTTAATAACAGTGCCGCACTGCGCAACGCAGGCGCGGCAACATAGCTCTGGCGTGAGGCAAATGCGCCGGGATCGAACGGCGTAACGTCGGTATCTTGTGTTGAAATAACGCGAACGTCGCTGACCGGAACCCCTACGGTTTCTGCCACCATTTGCGAGAACACGGTGTCGGCACCCTGGCCGATTTCCGTCGCGCCGCTTTGCACATTGATGGTTCCATCCTGATTCATCAGAAGGCGCGCGCCGGCTATTTCTACGCCGACAGGCCAGGTGTTAGAGGTGTAGCTAAAACAGGCGACGCCAACGCCGCGGCGTAAATTGCCTTGCTGGTTCTGGCATTCTGCACGGCGTTTTTCCCATTCAAAGATTTTCCGGCCTTTTTCAAGACACTCCGGCAACCCTGCGCTGTAAATACGTTTGCCCGTGAGCGGATTAGCATCTCCTTCGCGGGCAGCGTTGCGTAAACGAATTTCAATAGGATCAATATTTAACGCTGTCGCGGCGTCATCAAGCATTGACTCAACGGCAAATACGACTTGTGGCGCGCCATAACCGCGCATCGCTCCAGCCGAGGGGAGGTTGGTATAAAAGGTCTTTGAACTGTAAGCGTAGGCACAACGAGGATAAAGGTAAGCGACTTTATTCCCGCCCGCAGAAGCGATGGAGTGCCCGTGAGATGCATAAGCGCCTGTGTTAGACAGAACATCCAGACTATAGCCTTTCAACGTTCCGTCTCGGTTTACGCCCATTTGCCCGTCAATAGTAAAAGCGTGGCGGGTACGGGTTGCGAGGAAACACTCTTCACGGCTAAGGGAAACTTTCACCGGAATGCCGCCGAGCTTGCTGGTCAGAAAAGCCGCCATGGGCTCTTCCAGCACATCCTGTTTATTACCAAAACCGCCACCGACAAACGGTTTGATAACTCGTACGCATGACCAGGGAATATCCAGCGCCTGACCAACTACGCGGCGAACAATGTGCGGGATCTGGGTGCTGGAAACGATGGTAATTCGAGAGTCATCCTCCATCCATGCCAGCGATGTCACGCTTTCCATATGACAATGTTGAATGACCGGCGTCTGATAGTGCCCCTGGACCTGGTGATCGGCGGCATCAATTGTTTGTTGGACATTGCCCGTCGACATCGTGCTTTGTTTAAGTAAATTACCGCCGTTATGGATTGGTGCTGCATCTTCTGCCAACGCCGCTTCTGGTGTGGTGATAACAGGTAATTCTTGCCACTCAATGCTGACCAATTGCGCCGCTTTTTCTGCAGTAAGTTCATCGCGGGCAACGACGATGGCAACTGCGTCACCATGATGACGAACATGGCGAGTTAGTAGTGCGCGATCAGCGGTATCGCGCTTATTTTCGTCAAGTGTCCAGGCATGCCCCGCTGTAGCGAATGGGATATCAGGCACATCTTCCCAGGTAAAAATCGCCAGTACGCCAGGCAAACTTCTGGCTTGTTCATCATTAATACTTACAGCATAACCATGTGCGATAGGGCTACGTACATATTTCGCGTAACACATGCCCGCCATAACATAATCGTCAGTATATCGTGCCCGCCCAGTGACCTTAGCAATGGCATCGACGCGCATGCATGATTCACCCGTAGCGGTTGCTTCCCGCGCTTCCATAGAAATCCCCTCGATTTGAACATTTGGTTCTTATGGCAAAGATTTAGTCTAAGCAGGCAAGATTTACGCCAGAAACGACGATAAACGTTAGGGGAGGAAGGAAGTGTGATGACGTTAAAAAAATACAGATACGATACGAAACAGGACCCTGAATAGGGACAGTGATACGTATCAATATGAGTGGCGATAAAATCAATGTGATAAATCAGGATTATTACGCATCAGGATGGGAAATAGGGTAAAAGAGTCAGGAACTTCGATACCACCACAGCAAATATTTTGCTTATGATACTTCCCTTTGCCAAATGAAATTAATCTCTTTCTCAATTACCTCGTTTTTCCAGAAGCGAGAGATTGGGTATCCAGAGGCTGGCTGCTATGATATGGCGTCTTGTTTTTTAAGCGAGGAAAGATTTTGAGTGCGGGACGCCTGAATAAAAAATCTCTGGGTATCGTGATGTTGTTATCGGTTGGACTGCTTTTGGCGGGCTGTTCGGGTAGCAAATCATCCGATACAGGAACGTATTCCGGCTCCGTTTACACCGTGAAACGGGGGGATACGCTATATCGTATTTCGCGCACCACGGGAACCAGCGTAAAAGAGCTGGCGCGGCTGAACGGCATTTCCCCCCCTTACACCATTGAAGTTGGTCAGAAACTAAAACTGGGTGGGGCGAAAAGTAGCAGTACACGTAAATCAACCGCCAAATCAACGACCAAAACCGCATCGGTTACACCGTCATCAGCAGTACCGAAATCTTCCTGGCCGCCAGTAGGGCAACGTTGTTGGTTATGGCCAACGACAGGGAAAGTTATCATGCCGTATTCGACAGCTGATGGTGGCAATAAAGGGATTGATATCTCTGCTCCACGGGGTACACCTATTTACGCCGCGGGTGCAGGAAAGGTGGTGTATGTGGGCAACCAGCTGCGTGGCTACGGTAATCTCATCATGATTAAACACAGTGAAGATTACATTACGGCTTACGCCCATAATGACACGATGCTGGTAAATAATGGGCAAAGCGTGAAGGCTGGGCAAAAAATCGCCACTATGGGGAGCACTGATGCGGCATCTGTTCGCTTGCATTTCCAGATTCGTTACCGTGCTACGGCAATTGATCCGCTGCGTTACTTGCCGCCTCAGGGCAGCAAGCCAAAATGCTGATGGCGAATTAATCAGCAGTCAGCAGCGCGGCACTTGCTAAGGAGAGCGTAAGGTTTATAATGCCTTACGCATCTCGAAGCGGGCGTAGTTCAATGGTAGAACGAGAGCTTCCCAAGCTCTATACGAGGGTTCGATTCCCTTCGCCCGCTCCAATTTATCTTCACCTCATCAACCTGCCATTTTTGTTGTATCTGATTTTCTATATTATCTTAATTCAATCGCTTCAGACTTTTCGCAATCGCCGTAATACTTCCCCATTTTTTTGTAAATAAAAGCGTTTACGCAATGCAATCCATTTGTAACAACCCAGGTAAAATACCTTATTTTCAAGTTGTTAAATAAGTGGTTATCTACGCTTTTAACAAACGATAGATGGAATATTTTATGAAAGGGAAATCTGCATTAACTCTTCTGCTCGCTGGTATATTTTCGTGCGGCACATGCCAGGCGACAGGGGCAGAAGTGACGAGTGAATCTGTATTTAACATTCTTAATTCCACGGGGGAAGCAACAGATAAAAGTTATTTATCGTTAAATCCAGATAAGTATCCTAATTATCGTCTTCTGATTCACTCAGCCAAATTACAAAATGAAATAAAGAGCCATTATACCAAAGACGAAATTCAAGGATTGCTAACATTAACAGAAAACACACGAAAGTTAACGTTGACGGAGAAACCCTGGGGAACGTTTATTCTTGCTTCTACTTTCGAAGATGACAAAACAGCGGCAGAAACCCACTATGATGCTGTCTGGCTGAGGGATAGTTTATGGGGCTATATGGCATTAGTATCAGATCAGGAAAATAGGGTAGCTGCAAAAAAGATTCTGCTCACCCTGTGGGATTATATGTCTACGCCCGACCAGATTAAGCGGATGCAGGACGTCATTAGCAACCCAAAACGACTGGATGGAATTCCCGGGCAAATGAATGCTGTGCATATCCGATTTGACAGCAACTCCCCCGTGATGGCAGATGTGCAGGAAGAAGGCAAGCCGCAGCTGTGGAACCATAAACAAAATGATGCGTTAGGTCTTTATCTTGATCTCCTTATACAAGCAATCGACACTGGTACTATTAACGCTTAAGATTGGCAAAAAGGTGACCGATTAAAATCGATTGTGAACCGCCCCGGTTTTCCTGGAGAGTGTTTTATCTGTGAACTCAGGCTGCCAGA